>JAYVSP010000950.1:0-8859 GCA_043775215.1 Planctomyces sp.
TCTGCGAGATACTTTATCGCATCACGATTTAACCAGCCGGGGTCAAAATTAGCGGCGTAGCGTACCCCCGGATCATGAACAATTTCTTTAATGCGACCACCCGTCGTTTCAAACACACGCGTTTCGACTTCCTTGGCACCAAACTTATTCCTTGATCGGAACTTGATCGCGCAGATTCTACGCACGCCACGTTGAGCATGAGCCGTGGTGGATTGATTCCACGCTTCTAATTTCTCTTCAAGTTCTGCCGATCGAATCAATGCGTACCAAAGGCGCAATTCATTACCCGCTAACCCAATTGGCGCTGGTTTTCGAGACCATCCAATTACCTTGACTCCACGCTTCTCTAACGCCGCGACATCAGAATCGACGACGCTCTTTTCCTTCTCGATTCTGGCGATGTTTGATTTGAAGGAATCGAGCTTTCGGTCGTACAGCAATTGGAGGTCTACCGCTGGATACCAATGCAACTCTTCGTAAACTCCGTCGTCGAGATTCTCTTTTAATCAAGACGAGACCATCGCCTTGTCGTTGTTTTTTGATTCTGCCGCAACCACGATTGAACCTTGCGCTGGCCGCAGTTCCGGCACGACATTGTTCGCAGGTTGACTGACGGTAGGTGGTGCGCCTTTTTTTATGGAGACCGTTACTTTTGGTTCGGCAGTTTTCTTTTTTGGACTTGGATCTGGCTGTGACAGTGACTGTTGTGCGACGTTTGTTTTAGGTTGACTGGCGATTCGCAAGGCACGCGTCTTAGTTGACGCAGTTATTGACGGCGGAACAGGCGAATTAACAAAAATGTAACGCCAACACAGTACCAGCGCGACAAATGACACCAGCGCAACAACAAATTGTCTTGAGCCAATCCGCGACGATGGAGTATCCACATTTGTAGATTGCCGCCCAAGAGACGATTGAAGTTCCTCTTCGAGTGTTTGACGTACCATTTGTGGTAAGTGTGGTTCTGCGGGACGCGACGACTCCTCGCCTGCTGGCTGAATAGGCCGACACTTAGGACAAAGTGTGAGCCCAACGGTGGACGGGACAGAGTAGGTCTTTCCACAACATGGGTATGTCCAATTTACCCTAGCACTCATTTTCTCTCGTCTCCGAAATGTCGCGTAGTCTGTGCTAGACCAAATGGATGGTGCATCAACGACTGGAACGGGCGATTGCATTGCTCATCGGTCATCGTTTCTAGTTCCTCACCGAGTGTCTCATGCCAACGCGGTGTGTGAGGTAGTGGGCCAGGGCCGCGTCGAGGTGTTCGCTGGTGCGGATAGTTTGGTAATCGATCATTTGGCGGGCACAGTTGCGGCGGAGGTCTTCGACGAACTGTTGCACCGCCTGCTGATAGCCCTCACGCAGGGAACGCGGATCGCAGATCAGGTCACCCATTCCTTCCATGCCCTCAAACTTCGTCGTGCCCGCGTAGGTGAAGTCGAGTTCCTCGTCGTCCATGACGTGGAAGACCATCACGTCGTGGCCGCGCGTGCGCAGCAGTTTCAGCCCCTTGAACAGACCGGTTCGGTCCACGAACAGGTCAGACACGAGTACGATCAGGCCGCGCCGAGTCTGCTCGTCGGCGACCTGAGCCAGCATCTGATAGAGGTCGGTTTTCTTGGCGGGCTGCTCGCGATCGAGCGACGCAAGGATCGCTTGCAAATGGTTCTGCTTGCTGCTGGACTGGACTCGCGCGCGGATCACGTCGTCGAACGTGACCATGCCGACCGAGTCCTGTTGCCGCAGCAGCAGGTACGCCAGCGAGGCCGCGATCTGGCAGGCGTACTCGTGCTTGGTCAGCTTCGTCGAACCGAACAGCATCGACTCGGACAGGTCTACGAGCAACGTCGTGCGGAGGTTGGTTTCCTCCTCATACTGCTTGATGTAGTAGCGGTCGGTCTTGGACCAGACCTTCCAGTCAATGCGGCGGATGTCGTCGCCCGGCGCGTATTCACGGTGTTGAGCGAACTCAACCGACTGACCGAAGTACGGGCTGCGATGGAGGCCCGACAGAAATCCCTCGACAACGTTGCGCGCGAGTATCTCCAACCGGGCGATGCGTGCGACCGCTTCAGGCGGCAAAAATCTTCGCGAGTTTTGGGTCACGAGTCAGCTCGCCTTCCTTCGACGGAGTGGACTTGATGAGTTGTTCGACGATCGAGTCACTGGTGATCCCTTCGCTCTCGGCGGAGAAATTCACGACCAACCGGTGCCTGAGAACGGGAGCGGCCAACGCCTGAATGTCGTCGGTCGAGACATACGTCCGCCCGTTGAGCAGTGCTCGCGCCTTGGCCCCGAGCAGCAGGAACTGCACCGCGCGGGGACCGGCTCCCCAGCTCAGTTGATCGGTGACAAACTTCGGGATGCCCTCCTCACCCACGCGAGTCTGGCGCACCAGTGCCAGCGCGTAATCGACGACGTGATCGCTGACCGGAACCTGACGGACGAGCTTCTGCAACGCGATGATTTCATTCGCGTCGAGAACCTTGTCAATCTCATCCAATTGCAGTGAGGTCGTGCGTTTGGCGATCTGCCGCTCTTCTTCAAAGCTCGGATATTTGACGAAGACTTTGAACATGAAGCGGTCCTGCTGCGCTTCCGGCAGCGAATACGTTCCTTCCTGTTCAATCGGGTTCTGCGTGGCGAGCACGAAAAACGGGTCGGGCAGCACGTGCCGCGTTTGACCAACTGTGACCTGTCGTTCCTGCATCGCTTCGAGCAGCGCCGCCTGAGTCTTCGGCGGCGTGCGGTTGATTTCGTCGGCGAGAACCATGTTGTGGAACAGCGGCCCGTTGATGAAGCGGAACTCGCGCTTGCCCGTCTCGCGATTCTCTTGCAACACGTCGGTTCCGGTGATGTCGGCGGGCATCAGGTCGGGCGTGAACTGCACGCGAGAAAACGTCATCGACAGACACCGAGCCAGCGTGCTGATCATCAACGTCTTGGCCAGTCCTGGCACCCCTTCCAGCAGGCAGTGACCGCGACTGAAGAGGGCGATGAGCAACTGTTCGATCACGAGGTCCTGTCCCACGATCACTTTCGACATCTGCTCGCGGATCGAAGCGTAGGCTTTGCCGAGTTTGTGAATGGAGGCTTCGATCTCAGCCTGTGACACGGAACCAGCGGACGCGTGGTCCGAAGACGATGCGGAGTCGCTCATGGCGCGGCGGTCTCTCGAAGGGAGTCGATGATTTTTGGCAGTGATACAACACGAGTGAGCGGTCGAATCGTAGCGGCACACCGGACGAGACGCGACCCCCGCGTTCGAGCGCGACTGAAGGGACAATTCCGGCTAATGGCCCGGTGGCAATGTTGCATCGAGCCGTTCGATCAACGCGGCTGTCACTTCGCGCTGTTGTCCCGATACGTCGTTCACTTCCCAATAGTCTTCGGGTTTGGCGAAGAGTTGGACCGACGGTTCCAAGTCACCTGGTGCCACGTCGTTCGCCTCTTCAGATTCACGAACGAGACAGCTCCACTCGGCAGTCCGAATCCCGCGCGCGCCTGCTCCGTCGGTGAAGCAGATCATTTCGCGAGGCGGCTCGGTCTCGATGAGTTCGTTGAGCAGGCTGCGTCCATCGGTGACTGCGGGCGACAGTGGCAACTGGAAAAAGTCGAGCAACGTTCCTGCGAGATCGGCCGTCTGCACGAGTCGTTGCGAGCGAGTCCCGGCGAACTCGACATCAAACGATTCGGTGTCAAACAATCGCAAGAGCAGCGGCGTGCGCGTGACCTCTTCCACTAGCGAGTGCATCGGGCGCGGGATGACTGGCTGATGAAGTCGTTCGGGAGCGACTTCGATTTCAATTTCGGTCGCGTCTTCAACGAGTGCAACATCGCTCGACGAAGCAACCATTGCCAGCGATGCCTCTGCGAGTGACTCGTTATCATCGAGCGACGTGACAAGGGATCGCGGGCCGGGTTCCTTCGTCCAATCGCAACCGCGTGCGGCAACGAGTATGACGAGCGTTGGCTCGTGCGCGGCGGAAGCCTTCACGGCGGAGAGCAACTCACCGAACCAGTGATCGAGCAGCGACACATAGCCCGCGTAGACGGCGGGATGTGTTCCCCAGTTGTCGCGCGTCACGGCACTCATGTCGCAGCCGCGTTCTTCGTAATCTTCAAAGTAGAGCGTGGCAAAACCCTCGGGCGGCAACCACGGCTCGGGGACTCCGGCGGAATGCAGCCACACGATGCGTGATGCTGTCCCGCGTGGCTGAGTCAGCGTGCTACAGGCGGCTCGAACCAGCCGTGCGAACGGAATTTCATCGGGCTTGGGATCGGAGTCATGTTGGGCCGCGATCGTCGCGAGCGAGGTCGTCTTCAACAGCAAGGACCATGGCAGAGCAGCGGCCTCATGCAGCAGATGCAACTCAATACCCGCCGCTTCCGTGACGCTCGACCAGTCCGATTTCAACGCGTCAGCGTGCGCGGACGCATCACGCGGAAGCCGTCCCGTGCCGAGACTCATTCCGACCGACGCACCGATGTGTTCGGCAAAGTGACGATCAAACACAACGGATTCAGATGCGAGGCGGTCGAGATGCGGAGTCTCGATCCATTCATTGCCATAGCAACCGAGGACCGAGGTAGCGAGGCGGTCTAACGCGACGACGATAGCCTGCATGATGAAGGTCTCTCTCCAGCGAGGTTGCGCTCACACCAACGTCGCCTCACCGGTTCGCACGTCGAGACCCCGCTCGAAGGTTGCCACGAACAACATCGTAGGACGAACAACACCGTAGGATGGGCACTCTTGCCCGTCCGGATTTCGCGAGACCACACGGCACACAGGACAGGCAAGAGTGCCCATCCTACAAATCGCGACGCCGAGAAAACTCCGGCGTCGGAAGCGGAAGTTGCCCCACGACAACCGATTCACGCGGCAACCAGATCGAGATCACGCCGCCAGCGCGGACTGGCCAAGATTTGTTCGACCTGCATCTCATGGAGCTGGTCGAGCCACGTGCCGTCGAACTCGAAGACCTCGTACATCCGTTGAGACCGGTCGTATCGCGGGTCGGTGGTGGCACCGCGTTCGTGGGTTCTGGAGAATTGACTCGGCACGATCAGCAACCAAGTGCGATCTGCGGCCCGTTCCCAAGTTGGCTTCGTCCAGCGAAAACCCACATCCTGCAAATCTGCTTGAATCATCCGTCGGCCTCCTTGCCAGTGTGATGTCCGCGATCCAAGCCCTTGAATCGCCCGATTCCATTCGGGCCGGGATTATCCGCACGTCCCCCGCCCGCAGTCAACGGCGGAAGGAAAGTTTGAGGGAAAGAGGCGTCGTCGTTGTGTGGCCCTGCGGCAAAATCACGAAGTTCATTTGACAAAGTAGCCCTGTCGCGGAGCGACAGGGAGCGCGGCGTAGAGTGCAGGTTCATCGACGAATCGGCTTCGTCCGTAATCTGCGGTCTCTCTTGTACTCGCGCTGCCTGTCGCGGAGCGACAGGGTTACCTTGTTGAAAATGCATCGTGCTGCTGAAGGCTGCGGCCGAAGTGGAGCTCGATCTTCGACGCTTGGCCACCGAGCGTGATCGTCCCCGTGAGCGGATCGTAGTCGGCATTGAGGAGGCGGTCGTAGCGAAGGTTCTCGCGATAGCCGATCGTCTCACCGGTGGTGCCACTCAAGACCTCAATCGCCAGGCTCTGTTGGTTCGCGTTGGTGCGATTCTTGACGACGCTGTAGGTGACGAGAAACGGGACTCGACAACGCGGGAACGGAATCGACGTGCGCGCGGCGATTGCTCGCTTCCACAGCAAACGCCCCGTCGCGCGGTCAAACGCATAGATGTCATCGCGCAAGTGACCACCGGAGAACGGCGTGTCGTTCACGGTGTGGTTGTAGTGCGCCGTCGTCACGGACGGGACCTGCCGCCAGATGCTCACGTAGTAACGGTCACGATCGGTCACGACTCGGAACGACCCCAATCGCGCCAGCTCAGAGTCGTCGAGCTTCAGGCTGACTTGCACTCGTCCGCGCGGGACATCGAACACTCGGAGAGTACCGTCCATCCCGAACAGAGCGAACTCCCCCTGCCCCATGTCATGCGTGAGGTTTCGTTCGCCGACCGGCTCACTGACTTCGGGCTTGTCCTTTAAAAGGTCGAGTATCTGCAATCGACGCCCCTCCGGTGTGGCGACGACTCCCACGACGTGCCGCCCATAGGCGACCTGTGATTGGCGCGGATCGAAGCCGGGGCGAACGGTCTTGAGTTTGCGACCGGTCGCCGTCTCGAAGACTTCATACGTGCTGCGGTCGGGACTCTGCACCGCCATCGCCAAGTGGTCTCCGGTCACTTCGAGTTGCTCATTCGCAGCGCGATCGGGAGAACCCAGAGTCAGCGTCCGCTGCCAGAGCAACTCGCCATCCAACGGATCGACAACGAACAGTCGATTGCGCCACAAGAACGAGGCGAACGTCGGGCCGAACGGGCCAGGTACGGTCGGACTGCTGCGGTCTTGAAGCTCGAACGGAAGCTGCTGCCAGACCGGTGCATTCTCGCCGAGTTGCAGAGCCGAGAAACCGGCCGCTCCATGCACGAGACCGATCGGAATCAAGTGCCCTGTCACAGCCAGTTTTTGTCGCTTGGGCCAATCGTTAGGAACGGCGAGTCGCACAGACCCGCGTGGCAACATCGTCCGGCGGTCCATCACGACGACGTTTTCCTCGCGGCCATTTCCACGTGGAAACGATTGAATCTCGAACTCAAACGTGTGTTCGTTGGCCAGCTTGAACTGCCGATTAAACAGAGGAGTTCTTTCGGATCCACTTCGCCCAAAAGCGTTGCTCAGACGGCCTTCCAATTCGGGGCGCCAGACGTAGTCTTCGTCAGCGTTGGTGTCACTGATTGCGACGCGGTCCACATTCCATGCGGGAGCTTGGGTGCGCCGCCACACGTCCCGCGCGGGACGACCTTCCGGGAGACCCGCCACGTACTCCGCTCCAGTCATTCCGCGTGGCAGATTGACGTGCGCGAACTCCGTGGCGAGCGACTCCAACTGCTCTGCCGCGTCGTCGAGAAACCCGGCTCGTTCCCAGAGTTCACTCAATCGAACGGCCGCATCCGCTGCGACGACAGGATCGCCCGACATCCTGTTGCGCAACAACAAAGTCTCGGTGGCTTGAGTCTCACCGTTCTGTTCGAGCTGATTCGCGAGCCTGAGTCGCACCGGCCTCACGATCGCGGTGTCATCGAATGCTCGCACAAAGCGCCGTTGGGCGTCCGGCTCCTGCGCGGCGAGAGCCTGCTCGAACCATGCCCCTCGCGAATGCGGTAACGCCACATCACCCGCCGAAGTCACTCGCGCGAGTCGCATCCACACGGCAGGCGAGATCGACCACAGGCCATCGTCCGGAGGCGAATATCTCAAGCCGGACGGCAGTCGAAAGACATCCTCGACGAGACGCTCCGCCTGAGGATCACGCTCTCCACGCGGCAGGTGTCGGATGCGACCCGCTAGAAAATGAAATCGCTCTTCGGGTGTCTCGATCAGTCGTTCTAGCCGATCGCAATCTTCCTTCGTCGGCGCAGCGGAACCGTCCAGCTTGGCGAACAACAACTGCTTGAGATGCCGCCTCGCCCGCAATCGCTCCGCCGCTGGCAACTCGCCTTGATACACGCCCAATAGCCGCTCCTCGGCAGACTCCGCCCGACCGTTCGTCAAGTCGATCTCGGCCAGAACCAGCTCACGTTCCGCGCTCGTTCGCTGCGCGGCCAACGGTGAATCGAGTTCCGCTCGCACGTGGTCGGTCTGCGGGAACGCCAGCAACGTGCGCGGATTCAGCGAGTAGACCTGATTCCCCGCCGCAATGAGATGCCCGAGTGGAACGGGACTGCTCAGCAGCGAACTTCCCACGTTGCGGCCCGTCGCCATATCGAGTGTTACCAATCGTCCCTCTTCAACGGGTAGCACGAACCGATCACCAAAGCAGAGTCCCCGACCAACAGTCGCTCCCGTCGAGCTGCTCCAAATCTCCGAGCCATCTGCCAGCGAAAGGGCCTGACAACTCTGCCGCCCCACAATCAGCACACGTCCCTCCACGATGTGACTCACATACTCGCCATCGCGCCGGAGCGAGGTCCAAACCGTTTTGCCCGTCGCTTGATCGAAGCATTGAACACGGCTTGATCGAGGAGGGAGATAAACGAGACGCCCTGCCGCCATCACGACATTCGACGCGAACCCCGCTTGGCCATGAATCGGTGGCAGATAATCGCCACGTCCGCGCACTTGCGGCAGGTCATCGACATAGACCACCCACAACAACTGCCGCCTCGCCAAATCGAAGGCAACCATCAGGCCGGTATTCGTCGGAAAGACCACCACCCCATTGGAACGCGCGGGAATACAGGCTCGAAATTGTCGATCCACGTCCATGCCATTCGAGCGTGCGGGGATGCAGACCGGCTGACTCCAAATGGTCACTCCCGAACTGGGGTCCAAAGAAGTGAGATGAATCTCCCCCAACTGCTCCGTCACGCACATTAATTCTGTCGATCCCGGCAGCGGGACTCCGAGAAACGCGGCTCGCCCCGACGCGGGCTTAGATAGAGGCGAAGTTGAACTCGATGGATTCGTTTCAGTAGCAACCGTGCCGCCAGCGACGCCCTTCGATGTGGCCGCAGGGGATCCGTCGTTGACCCACGCGAGACGCGGATTCACAGATTCCGCAGCGTCCACGGAAACGGCCATCAAGCAGTTGCGAACTCTGGACCTCGGGCTTTGGGGCCGCTCATTGCCATCGACCAAGTCCTCATCGTCATCGGACGCTGCGACTTCAGTAATCACGTAAACAAACCGTCCGTCCGACGACAGCATCCCCGTTCGTGAGTTCTCAAACCAAGCCTCCGC
>JAYVSP010000951.1:0-2857 GCA_043775215.1 Planctomyces sp.
AGGAGGTTTCCTTGGAAAGTTTGATTTTTCTTGGCGTGCTGATGTTTCTTGCGTACTGGATCTTCAAGTCCGGCAAGAGACTTGGCAGCACTGGTGGCTTCCGCGCCGGTTGCCGTTGGCGGCGACGTCGCCGCTGACCTGATTCTGAATCACAAAATCGAGGACGGAGCGCCCGGGACAACCCCGGGCGCTCCGTCCGTTTTCTTTAGCCATCAGAGATTTCGCAGACAGCCGACTTTCCCAATCAAACTGCGCATCACTACGGCTGTGAGATTTCTGGCCAAGTATTGTGTCTCACTTGGCCAAGTATTGTGTCTCAAATGACAGGAATTGTGTCCCAAACCAGATCGACCAATCACACGTTTAAATCTTTGACGTTGAACGCGTGCTTCGCGATGAATTCGCGGCGGGGTTCGACGCATCGCCCATCAGGATGCGGGGTGTGACCACAAATCCTGGCACGCACAAAAACCCGAAGCGTAAGCGAGGGCGGACGCTTCACAAGCGGTGATTCTCCGATGACGCGCTCTTAGAACGCCCGCCCTCGCTTACGCTTCGGGTTACTGTGGCGCGACCGCGCTGCCAGGAAGATTTGCCGCACCCAGGATGCGGAACATCTCGTCGGTCGCGCGGTTCCGGAACGCGTTGAACTCCGCCGCGAAATTACCGGAGCCGAAAGCTCAGCACGTTTCGCTGCCGAGCGCAACGATCAAGATTGACGCCGAACTCTTGACTTGGCTGGCTTCGGCAGAAGAAGCGATTCGAGAAAGCCGAGGCTTCAGCGAAACGCTGAATGACCGCAGACGGTCCGTTTGGTGCAGTTTCACGGATGTTGCTGACGACGAACTCATGACGTATCGTCCGCGGCAGAGACTTCGGAAGCTGGATTCGGTTTTGGACCCACAGAGGAGATGTTGATGAATCGATGCATTCGTGTTGGCATGGCGTTGTGGCTGGCGGTTTGTGTTTCAGAAAGCGTGCAAGACAGCTTTGCGCAGGTATCTGCTGAGCACGTCAAGGATCTGTCGCTGCTGGTATCGCCCGAGTGGCCCTGTGTTTGGCCGGTGGGGATGACTCAGCACATTGTGGTTCCCAGCCGGACGTTTGGGCCGGGGCCGTATCAACGGGACTTGATCGTTATCGACGAGCACACTGGGACGCAGTGGGATGCTCCGGCGCATTTCGTGCCGCCGCCGAATTCGGGTTTGCCGGGGGCGGGGCCGATGGGGCTGATCACCGGCGAGAAAGTTCCCGCGTGGCAGTTCTGCGGCGAAGCGTGCGTCATCGACATCAGCGGACACATTGACGAAGCAAAAGACGGCGAGAGTTATTTGATCGGGCCTGAGATCGTGCAGGCGTGGGAGAAGCAGCATCGGCCGCTGAAGTTTGGTGATGTGGTGCTGTTTCGCAGTCAATACAGCGACCGCTACTACAAGCCTTTCCCGGCGGGCGAGCGATTCGTCACGACTGCGTTGCGAAAGCAGACTCCCGGCTGGCCCGCTCCGACTCCGGAGACGATGGCCTACCTCGGCGAGAAAGGTGTGAAGACGCTCGGCCTGGATGGAGCCAGCATGGGACCGCTGCCGAATCTGGCGGTAGCCACGCATCAGGCGGGCGGAAAGCTCGGCATGATCTGGACTGAGTGCGCCACGAACCTCGGTTCGCTGCCGACCACCGGAGCATTCTTCGCTCTGTTAGCGGCCAAACATGCGGGAGGCTCCGGCGGTGAGTGCCGCTGCATCGGGATCACCGAGCCGAAGCTTGCCGCACGGCTCACCGAGAGTGCTCGGCAAAAACGCGTGGCCGATCTCTCGGTCACGCTGCACGAGGACTTCCCGATCACCTGGCCGGGACACGGACCAGGCGACGAAGCAAGCCGTTATGTGGCGAAGACGCTCAATGCTTTCAGTCCGATTCGCGGACCGTACTTTGCGATGACACACATGCTCGACGGTCAAGCTGGTACGCACGTCGTGTTGCCGAGCTACTCGTTGCCTCCGCCAGGATTCGACAACAGTCGCTACACGGACGAGACGCGGTCGCTGCTCAAGAAGTTTGAAATGCAGTACGGACCGCGCGGATTTAGTACGCAGACGGCTGACCAAATGCCGCTCGAACAGACGCTGGGAGAAGCTCATGTCATCGACGTTCGGAAACTCACCGGCACGACGAAGGCGGCCGACTGGCCCGCGTCGCCGATGATCACTCTGGACCTCATCAAGAAGCATGAGGCTGACGTGCGGCCGATCAAGGCGGGCGAGATCGTGATCTTCTTTTCCGGCTACTCCGACGAGTCCTTCAAGCCGCTCCCCGCATCACCGGAGCTCGACCGCTTGTTCGCTGCGCCTCTGACCGGCAAAGCAGAAGGCTGGCCAGCGCCGAATCCCGAGGTCATCGCCTATCTCGCTCAGAAAGGGGTGCGTTGCATTGGCACAGATGGCCCGACGCTTGGCGGAGTCAACACCGAGAACGCCCTTTTCGTGAATTGGCTCGCCGCTCAACGCGGAATGCTGCTGGTGGAGTTCTTGACCAATGTCAGTTCAATCCACGGCAAGGAAGCGTTCTTTCTCTTCGCGCCGATCAAGATCAAAGGGACTCGCGGCGGATATGGGCGAGCCCTGGCGGTGTATTGAAATTTGCTGACACTCAACAATCCCAGGTGCGCCGCGGCCCAAGGGGTCGTCACTATTCTTCAAACAAGCGAAGTCGCAGTCGTGGGGCAGGTTTTTAACCTGCCCGTCAAACACAGAATCTAACTAACGAGGCGAGGCCTCTGACCGAAGGGTCCACCGACCAGGGTGTCGAGGTCTTGCTCCCATCCGTGTGGCCTTCTGATCCGTGTGGGTCAGCGTTCTTT
>JAYVSP010000952.1:0-6708 GCA_043775215.1 Planctomyces sp.
CGTCCGAACCCGAACCGGGCGCCGGCTACTTCGCATTCAAAGGCGAGCGAGTTGATACCCAACAGAATCGCCACAAGTACGACCTCGACTACCTCGGCAGTCCGATGCCTCCTCCTGACGCCATCGCTGGCAAGTTCAATGGCCCGGATGGTCAGTCGATCAAAGTAGAAGCACTCTCGGACGAAGACCGCCGCACGATCGCGCGCTGGATCGACCTCGGCTGTCCGATCGACTTGGACTTTCAACCCGATCATCCGGAACAGCGCGGTCTCGGCTGGATGCTCGATGACAACCGCCCGATCTTGACGCTGACTGAGCCGCACTCCGGCGACAATGGCCCGCTCCATCGCATTCTGATTGGCATGCACGATTACGACAGCGGCGTCGATTTGGACAGCTTTGAAGTTCGAGCTGACTTCGCCATCAACGGTCTTGCCGCCGGTCAGAACCTCGCGACACTGTTTCAACAGAAATCTCAAGCGGTGTGGGAACTCAAGCTGATTCAGCCGCAGGAAAAACTCCCAGTTGGTAAACTCTCCGTCGACGTGCGAGACCACCAAGGTCATTGGTCACGCATTGAACGACGATTTCGAATCGGCCGAGAATGAGCGCCTTGCCGCTCATTACGTTCCGCGATGTTTGGAATGCTTGATTGAGGAATAAACCATGAATGATTTCGACACCGCTGAATCCGACGTAGCCGTGATGGAACCGCAAGTTGTGGTGCGTACGAAGCCGGCGCGTCCCGATCCGGAGTCCAAGCCAAAGCGTCAGCCTTCGTACGCGATCATTCTCCACAACGACGATCAGCACACATTTCAATACGTCATCGACGTCTTGATGAAGCTGTTCGCCTACCCGGTGGAAAAAGCGTTCGTGCTGACGAATCAGGTTCACACGCAAGGAAAGAGTCTTGTCTGGAGCGGTAAGCTAGAGCTCGCGGAATTGAAGCGTGACCAGATTCGTGGCTTTGGTCCCGACATGTACGCCATGCAGAAAGTCGAATTCCCGCTGGGCGTGACGATCGAACCGCTGCCGGAATAAGTGATTCGTCAATCGGCCGCAGCGTCATCAATCCTGACAGGGCAGGCCAATGTTTCAATTTGGGAAGGCTGTACTTTCATGTAACCCCAAGCGTCTGCGAGGGCAAGCGTTCCAGAACGCGATGAAATCCGCGGTCCGTGAAGCGCTCGCCCTCGCTGACGCTTAGGGTTACATCTCGGCATCGTCGCCCATTTTGAAAGATTAGCCTGCCCTGTCAATCCTGAGTTCGAGCTTTCCACCAACAACAGCGACTGGTATCGTGATGAATCGCGATCCGCCTGAAGTGCTCCGCCTCCGCACGCCAATTTGAAGGAGGCCAGCTTGAGCCGAGTCGTCTGCTTTTATCCTGTGCCTGCCCCCCTTCTCTTCGGGAGAGATGATGCCCAACCATCTGCCTGCTCGCTGTCAAGGACCGGTCACGAGGCGTTCGTTGTTGCAGGCGGGCTTTTTCGGTTTGGGCGGACTGACGCTCGGAGATTTGCGGCGCGACCGAGCAGTTGCGAAAGGCACGCAACCCGAGACCAGTTGCATCTTCGTCTGGCTTGTCGGCGGACAGAGTCATCTTGAAACGTATGACCTGAAGCCGCAGGCGCCGCGCGAGTTTCGTGGCGACTTCTCGCCGATCGCGACGAACGTACCGGGCATCGAAGTCTCCGAACTGTTGCCGATGCACGCGCGGATCGCGGACAAGTTCACGCTGATTCGCTCGCTGGAACATTCGTGGGCGGGACACGTGGACGGAGCACAGATGGTGCTGACCGGGCATCCGCCGAAGTTCGTCAATCCACTCACCCTCGATACAGACTTTCCCGACTTGGGCTGCGTCTACAAAGCAGTCACAACGCCGCGTGCAGGAGGCTTGCCGCAGAACATCGCCGTGCGGCATGAGCTGTACTATGCCGGCCCTTCTTTTCTCGGAGCATCGAACGGCTCTTGCGTGGTGCCCACGCGGACGACCAACAAACCGGACTTCTATGTTCCGAGCTTGGACGTCCCCATCGATCAAGTCGGCCGCTTGAACAATCGCAAAGAATTGCTGCAATCGCTCGATCGCATCCATCGCAGCGTGGACGCCAACGGCGCCATTCGAGCAATGGACCAATTCGATACCGAAGCGTTCGGCTTGCTCACCGGCGATACGGCGCGCGATGCGTTCGACCTCAGTCGAGTTGATCCAAGAACGCGCGACCGTTACGGCCGATCGCTGTTTGGACAAGGCTTGCTGCTGGCTCGACGATTGGTGGAAGCGGGTGTCGGATTCGTCTCGGTGGATGGCGGTTGGTTCCAAGATGTGCATCCCCTGCTCGCGGACAACTGGGACGATCACGAAACCAACAAGCACATCTTCACTGCGAATCGCTTGCGTCTGCCGCCGTACGATCAAGCTGTCACCGCGCTGATCGAAGACTTGTACGCCACCGGTTTAGACCGCCGCGTGTTGCTGGTCGTCATGGGGGAGTTCGGCCGCACTCCGCAGATCTTCTATCACAACGGTCAACCGGGCCGAGGCCATCATCCCGGAGCCAACACGGTTCTGCTCTCCGGCGGAGGCTTGCGCATGGGCCAAGTGATCGGCGAAACCGATTCCCGTGGCGAGCGACCGCGCACTCGTCCGCTGCATCCGACCGACCTCCTCGCCACGATCTACCAATTCCTAGGCGTGAACCCGCAGCAAGAATTGCGAAACCTCAGCGGTCGCCCCATGCCCATCCTGCCCCGCGGCGAACCAATTCGCGAACTGTTGGCGTAGCGTCATGGTGGCGACGTGAAATTGGAATTACTCCGAAAGGGGTTCCACAACAAAGCCCAGGGTCGCGGAGCAACGCGGAGCGCACCGCGCACCCTGGGTTCGTAAGTGTTTACCAAGACCAAGGCAGCGGCCGTCCGCGTATTCGCGTCTTTGGAACGATACCCGACACGCAAACTGAAACTGGTGGTCAACCACCAGAAGAGCCGCATCCGCTCAACAGACGGAGTCGCCGTGTCGTTCAAGAAAACAACACGGCTCGGCTTCGGCTTCGAAGGCATTAAGCACTGTCGCGGGAGCACCTCACCCACTCAGGACTCACCAGCCTATTCACTCTCTGGAACCAGCTTGCTCCCAAGCATCGAACCGCCTAGTGCGGACCCGCATGCTAGGTTCCGGAGTAATCTGGACCCCTATCCCGATCCTTGTTCGGCGAACTCATTCAATAAACCTCATCGTGCGTTCCGACGTTTTGCAGCAGGATGGCCTCGGTGCCTTCGTGCTGGACAAACTCGAAGATGAGCCGCAGGTCGTAACCGGCACTACAGGCCCAGGAACCCGCCAGTTCGCCTTTGAGTTTGTGGGTTTTCAGCACAGCTTGATAGGCATCTTCCATGAGCGCAGCCAACGTAGCTTCGAGAGTCGGGCCGACTTCCGGATGTTTCTTTATCAGCCGCCGCGCCGCCTTCACGAACGCCGCCGATTGCAAAAGGACACGCATCATTTCACGATCTCGCGCATTAATTCGTCCGGGGTGGTCGGCAAGCAACGGCCTTCTGCAAACTCCTGGCGAGATTCTTTGATCTCAGCCACGAGTCGATGGCGAGATGCTAGAGCCAAGCGGCGGTGTAATATCCCAATCAACTCCTCCTGCTCACCGTGTGACAAATGATCCGCCGCTTCCAAAACCTCGTTAAATTGCAATACATGCATCATGAGATCATCCCAATGGTAGAAGGGTGATGGAATCCAATCGCCGAACCGCCAAGGTTAAGCGGACCGGACAAGCGGTGCGAGGAACGACACACCTTCAACGAAGCCGAACAGCCTCGAAAACCGAAAACCCGCCGATTGTCCGGGTCGGCTTGACCGACTTGATACTCATCATGGCCTCCGAGAATTGGAGGCGCGTGTCCTAAATTGTGTGGCGATGCCCGAAGATTCGCAGGCACGGACTGCGTGAGTCGCGTGCCGAAACGGGATCACACGCATCCTTTTTTCAGGAGACCATGATGAGGTTCTAGGACCGGCGCAGAAATAACTGTCCGATGTCGCTGAACTCGCCAGAGTTCAGATCCGCAGTCTGGCGACTTCGGCTACGACAGTTATTGATGCGCCGGTCCTAAAGGATGTGGCCTTGGTCTTTTGTGCTTCACTTTTTACCAGTGAAGTTGTTGTAGTCTTCGTGTGAACCAATCCAGTACCAGAGATTCACCCCTTCAACGACAACATAGATCGCGCACCACCTTCGGGAGACGTGTACTGCATAACTGCCATTCCGGTGCTGCCCTCGTTTATTGTCGTCGAGCTCATGGTGACCGAGAGAGGGATGGCTTGGATTCTTGACAAAGAGGTCGAATGCCGCAGTCGCCAGTTCCTGAGTATTCTTGGGCAAGGCGTCAAAGAGCTTGCGAAATTCTTTGGTGCGACGGTTTTTCCTAATCTCGAAAGCTCCCCATCTCCACCGTCTCGCCCGATTGATGAGCAACTTCAGCGGCATCCCTCATTGAGCTCATTTCATCGGGTAGGGTCGATATCGGTCGAAGCAACGAACTGCATTCCGACACATACTTCTTGAGCTGGTCAACTTGCGCAATGTCAAATTCACGAGAGACATATTCATTTTCCATTTGGCCATAGAGCTTCAGAAGCTCCAGCGAGTTGACGAGCCATCTGGAAAGCAGATTTTCAATCTCCGCGTCGAATTCGGTGACGTAAAGCTCCGGGGACCGATAGACCATTAACCGCCACCATTCGTCGATTCGGATGATGACTTCATAAATGCGATTGCCATCAATGACAGTTTCTTGGATGTCGAAACACACCTGAGCTTTTTCGTATTCCTGTTTCCAGGCTTCTTTTTGCTCTTCCTCATACTTTTCGACATCTCGCGCTAGAAAACGTGTCCGCTTGAGTGCGATGGGCGTGCTAATGATTTCCATGATGTGTGCCGGAATTAGATGGAACCCGTTACACAGCTTCGTGCTGGAACGCCTCCGTGGAGAAGACATCGACTCAAGACCATCCTAATCTTTCGCTTAGAAAGATTACCAGAGTAAGAGATGTTGTCAAATCCTTCGGTCGCAACGGCATTGCAATATTTGACTTACGTCACGCTAATCTCTTCAACTTCAAATAATTGGCCAATGGCCAAATCGCAAACGACGATCGCCCCGAGACAAGCGGTCGTAGGCGAGTCGGGTAGGCGAGTCGGGTAGTCACTCAAATTCGTGAGGACCAAAATTTCCAAAATTCCTCACCGCGTTCGCGGTGCGCTCTGTTGACAGAGTGGGGCCATATAGATGTTGGGGGAGTGCTCGGTTGCGGTTCATTAACCAATCAAGTGCCAAACCGCTTTCAAGTCGCTGACAGACCATTTGCCGACAATTGCCTGTGATTTGTCGCTGAGCCATTTCAAAAGCCGCAAGATCACTGGAACAAGTCGTTGCCGGTTGAGTAGATTGGGTTCAACAGTTTCTGGCGTTCGGTTTTGGTTTGCCATTGGGAGAGATGTCATGCAGGGGACAATTCAGGCGGATCTACGCCAGTTCCGAGAGTTTCTCATTCAACAGGCCGACGGCAATTCAGAGGATTTGACACCCGAAGACGTGTTGGATCAATGGCGAGCGAACCATCCGTTGCCAGGCGAATTGGAAGCGAGCGCAGCGGAGATTCAGCAGACGCTCGACGAAATGCGTCCGGAGGCAGGTGTCCAGGCCCGGGACGCGAGCGCTGAAATGCGGCGATCTCTTGGCTTGCGAGCGAGGTCATGAGTTTTCGAGTGATTTTGGAACCACGAGCGCATCAGCATTTCAAGCACATTGTTCGTTGGCTCAGTGACCGGTCTGCTTCCGGCGCGGAACATTGGCTGGATGCGTTTGATGACGCGGTCGAACGGTTGGAGCGAAACGCTGACGGATGCTCAATTGCTCCCGAGAACGTCCTCGTGAACCGTGAAATTCGCCAGACGCTTTTCAAAACACCGCGCGGCCGGATGTACCGGATGGTGTTTACGATCGTTGGGTCGGATGTTCGAGTCCTGGCGATCCGTGGCCCGGGTCAAGCACTATTGAAGCGGCGCGACCTGAAGTAATCGAAGGCAAGCAATCGCGGACAACGGGATCGAACGGTAATGACGGGTGGTCGATGCGCCGGACTTGCGGTTCATTGCGGTTTGGGGTTAGAGCCGCCCAAATGGATTCTATGCGACGTGCTCGTGGTCAAACGGGTGGAGTGGTTCAAACGAGACGCGGTCCCGAACACCGACGGCGAGTCGGGGGGGCGAGTCGGGGCCATCCAGATTTCAAGCAGCTTGGCCTTGGGTTTTTGTACTACGAGCCTCTTCGCTCGAAATCTCAAATGTCGTCGTGCAGTAAAGCCTGGAAACCACCGCACTCTCGGTGGATTCGTTTGAATCAGCACGCGGCTGGATGAAGTGCATCAATCCGCGATACGATCACCGCTTGCTGGCCAAGGGACTCGCACATCCGCAAGTTGCCGAAGCCGCTCAAGGGAGTATCGCGATGATGGCAACACCAAGCTTTGGAGTCGGTTTATTTGAATTGCTGTTTATCCTGTTGGGAGGGAGCGGCCTGCTGGGAATGCCGCCGGGCGAGCGGGATGCTTCGCTGCTCAAGGGGGCTCCGCAACAGACGCTGATGTACTACGAATGGGCCGGGCGAGCTGGAGGCCAACCG
>JAYVSP010000953.1:0-6648 GCA_043775215.1 Planctomyces sp.
GGACTTAGGACCGGCGCATCAATAACTGTCGTAGCCGAAGTCGCCAGACTTCGGATCTGAACTCTGGCGAGTTCAGCGACATCGGACAGTTATTTCAGCGCCGGTCCTTACTTCAATCACTCATACGAAAGTTTCCAAACTCAGGAGAGGCATTCGATCGAACCGCGGGTGCGAACTGCCAGAGGGGATGTTCTGGCAGTTCGCGGTCCCACGGTTATTGAATCCTCAACCGATCATGCCGAGATTCCACAACGCAACAGAAGTTCGCCGCCCAGAGACAGCAGGACGAAGGCTTCGTCGATCTCTGAAGGATCGGCCGTGATCACATCATTACCTTGCTGACCAGCCACCGTGTCGGTGTCGCCCTGGCCATTGATGGTATCGTTGCCGTTACGGCCCAGGATCAGATCCCGGCCTTCTCCACCCAGCAGTTTGTCGTTGCCGTCGCCACCAATCAGGGTGTCGTTGCCTGCATCGCCAAAGATGCAGTCATTACCGTCCCCGCCATTGATTGCGTCGTCTCCCAATCCGCCGAGGATGGTATCGTCGCCATCACCAGCGTTGACGGTATCGTTACCGTCACCGGCGCTGATGTAGTCGTTGCCGTGATCGCCCAGAATCCGATCATCACCGGTGTTGCCGGAAATGGTGTCGTCGTTCCGGCCACCGTCGAGCGTGTCGTTGCCCGCTCCACCTGACAGAGCGTCCATGCCGACGCCAGCCAAGATGGAATCGTTGCCGGCCATGCCGTTCAGATTGTCGTCACCAGCCAGACCCAGCAGCGTGTCGTCGCCGTCATCACCTTTGAGCGTGTCGTTGCCGACGCCCCCATTGATGCTGTCGTTTCCTTGCTGGCCATTGACTGAGTCAGCCCCATCGCCCGCCTCCAACGTGTCGTTGCCCAGGCTGCCGCCCATCGAATCGTTGCCGTTGCCGCCGATCATTGAATCGTCGCCCGCCCAGCCGCACATCGAATCGTTACCGGCTCCGCCGTTGAGCGTGTCGGCTCCCAGCGAGCCGTTGATAGTGTCGTTGCCATTGGAACCAAACAGTGCCAACCGCACGCCACCGATCAGCGAACCCTCGGCCGTCACCAGATCATTACCGTCGCCGCCATCCACTTTCAGCACGAGTGGTTTGACCTTGTCCACATTGCCCACGATGAGCGTGTCGTTCCCACCCAGCCCATTCACGATGACGTTCATCGCGGCTCCCGGATGAGCGATGGTGACCGTTCCTCCCCCGGTGAATGTCACGGTCAGGTTCTGTCCGCTCTGTCCGATGGTCATGATATCCGCGGCATTGGTACCGTTGATGACTGTCGTGTCGAAACCAAAGGTTCCCGTAACGGTGTCATTGCCTCCCGTTGCTCCGGTGAAGATCAACGTATCGTTGTCCGCATCACCGTCCAGCACGTCGGCGCCGCCTTGACCATCCAAGGTGTCCATCCCGAATCCTCCCGACAGCGTGTCTTGTCCCGAACCGCCGAGCAGAGAGTCATTGCCGCACCCGCCAAACAACTGGTCGTTTCCACCTTGTCCGTTCAATGTGTCGTTGCCGTCGCCACCGAAGAGGGTGTCATCGCCGTCACCTCCTAGAATCGAGTCGCCAGCATCGGTCTGCGAGGTAAAGGCCGTGGACGACGCCGTGCCGGTGGAAGATTCGGTCAATCGGGCGACATACACATCCGTGTTGAAATTGCCGTCCGGGTTATCGCCCGTCGAATTCGAGTTGTCCGCCCAAGCGGCGAGGATGACTCCATCGGCCACCGCAATCCCCGTGTAGTTCCCCAACAGGGCTCCGTTGAATGAGTTCGTAAAATTCCGAATGGCGTTCGACGAGGCATTGCTCACCACCACGTTTGGCAAAAACGTCGTCCCTCCGTCGTAGCTCGCTGTGACGAAGTATTCGACGTCCGTATTCACCCCGGTGAGACTACCGAAGAACCCGATCGTATTTCCGATGTCGGTATCCGCCGAGCCGCCGAAGTAGTCATTGCGTGCGTCGTACCAGCCGATCACGACAACACCGTTACTCTGATCGACGGCCAGCGATGGATGAAACTGGCTGTTGAATCCCAGGTCGTCATTAACCCGCACTGGATCGCTAAACGTCGTGCCATTGTTGTCCGAGAAGCGAAGGAAGATATCCAGATTATCGCTCTCGTTGGCCTGTTCGTCGACATAAACCAGGTACAAGCGACCGTCGTGGGGACCGCCACTGCGATCGTACGCAATGAGCGGGCTGGCATACGTCTGCTCGTCAGGGGGTGTCGGAGCGAGGAACGTTGACGTGATCGGGACGTTGATGGCGAAAGGGTTCAACGCGGGAATCAGGTCTTGGCTGCCCACATTCGACGGGGTGATGGTCGTGATGGAGGGAAACGCTAATCCTCCGAGTCGACCGTTGCTGTCGAATGCAAAATTCACGGTGCTGGGGCCTTGGAAACTCTGAATATTCGATTGCAGCACGGGAGTCTGCCAAGTCACGGCCACCTCCCCGGTGGGTCCGACGGTCGCGATCGGAAAGTGGGGTGCGTTGGTGTTCGAGACGACGGCAAAGGCTCCGGTCGCAAACTGCGGGACTGGCGTTTGGATGGCAGGCAGATTCGGCAGGGCCGGCGGAACTTGAGCTCCCTGCATGACGATTGCTTGAGCGGCTCCGACACCCGTGTGATAGGTCACATAGACGGCGTCGAGCGCGAGATTCTGCGCGTCGGGGCCGACGGCCACGCATGGCCGATCATTGCCGACAGCGGGGCCGGTCAGAAGTTGTGGCTGGAACGTTTGTCCGTTATCGCGACTGATGGCGTAAACGATGGCCGCGGGGCCTGTCGCTAATGTGCCCAAGGTGGGGGGGCCGGGCAGGGGCGTTTCAGCGACGTATACGATGTGCAGGCTTCCCTGGCGGTCATATGCGACCGAGGCATGATATCGGGATTCCGGAGAGGGCGGGTTGGTTTGCACGCCATCGAAGAGCCGATCGAAAACGGTCGGGCTAGGATTCCAGCTTCGGCCCCCATCGTTCGATACAAAAACCGCCAGTTCCGGTGAGGGAATCAAATTATTGCCTAATTGCGCGTTCAAGAATGAACTCGGTCGATCGTTCGTGACCATGACCGCCTTGGAGGGGTCGATCGGATTCACCGCGATTTGCACCGTATTCTGATCGCCGAATTGACGGGTTGCATTCGTGAGACTCTCCAGCGTCAATCCGTTGTTCAAGATCTCGCCCCGTCCGAGGGCCTTGCCAACCAAGGCGTTTTGGATGTTCGAGAGTACCACACTGTACGTTTCCGTCAGTTCGGCCAACAGGTCGCCGAGAATCTGAACCGACAGTGTAATCCGCGTTTCGCACGGCGGGATGGTCAAGGTGCCCGAAGCGGCGACCACGTCCGTTCCCACTCCATTGATGGCGCCCACGGTCGCCGTGCCGCTGAGCACCGTGTATTGGAACGTGACCGGCATTTCGATGGGATGATCCAACGTGATCTCGAAGGTCGCGGTGACGTTGCCGTTGCTCGTGGGAGTCACCAAGCCTTCCAGCACGGTCACATCGTTGATGAACAAGGACGGCAACGAGCGTTGATCGCTGCGAAGTAAATCGCTGCCGCCACTGCCATCAATCGTGTCAATGCCGGTGCCTCCCACGACGGTGTCGTTGCCGGCTTGCCCGTTCAAACGATCGTTGCCTGTTCCGCCAAAGACGAAGTCATTCCCTCCACCGGCCAAGATCGTGTCACCTCCGTCCGCTCCAATCAGAGTGTCATTTCCCAGGCCGCCGCCGATGCTATCCCCGGCCGAGTCGGGGTTCACGATCACGAATACCTGCGTGGGAATGCTGCGGCTCCCCAAATTGTCGGCGACCGTATACGTGAAGGAAAACGTTCCCGACGAGGTCGGGTCGGGCGTGTAGCGAATGCGTCCGTCGCCGATCGCTTCGACGGTCCCTTTCGCGGGCTGCGTGTCGATTTGAACGGACGTGAAATCGATCGTGCCATCGACATCAACGTCATTTGAAACCACGTCGATCGTCACCGGCTCGTTTCCCAAGGCCACGATCGGCACATTGGTGTCATTCGGATCGTTAGGATCATTTCCATCGCGAGCCGTCGCGGGGCCGCGGTTGAACTGAATCTGATCCGGCCGGCCGGTGCCAAAAACTGTGTGTGTTGTGTAAACCGCGCTCGCCCCTGGCTGTAATGAATACACATTTCTCAGCGCGAACGTGACATTCCCTTCCTGGCCTGGATCCACGGAACCGTCACTATTCGCATCGTTGGCGATTTGGTTACTCAGAGGATCGCCATTGCGGAGTCGATTTCGCAGGCCCGGGAATAACGAGAGTTCAAACCGACTGCCTGGGAACGCGGCGGGCGGCAGCGGCGGGTTAGGCTTCGAGGTAATCCCCATAAATGTCCCGTTGGACGAGACGCCACCTTGTTCCGTTTCAAACAAGAATTCATCGCCGGTGATCTTATTGATCAGGTGTCCGCCGCCATCGGGTGACGCCCCGTCCGGCACGCCGTTCTGTATGCCGCCAGTGCTATTCGAGGTCACGCCGCCCAGTCCGTCGCGACCATCGAAATTCAAGTCGCCATCCAGATACCGGACCAATTCGAAGTCGAGTGGCGTGGTTCCCGTGTTCTGAATCACGTAGGTTTGCGTCAGGAGTGTTCCCACCCGCTCCTTCGCGTTCAGGTCAAACTGCGGCTGCACTTGCTGCGTTAAATTGAAGTCCAAATCACCGACCTGGAATTCCGAGACCGCTTCCGTGCTGGTTCCGAGAATATTGATTTGCGTCTGAGCGCGAGCCGCCTCGTTCAACAGAACCCGCGGAATGCCGGTCGCCGTGCCAAAGCGGAAGTACACGCCCGATTCAATCGTGGTCTGATCGGGAACGAATCCCAGGCCGTCGCCAATCGGGTTGTAGATCGCACCCTCTTGCGCCCAGCCTTTGAATTCCGCGATTGGCGGGTTTCCTGCCGTTTGCGGAATGAAGATTTGGGTATTGATGGGATTCGGCTGGACAATTTCGCTGAACGCGCCGAACTTCCCGGTCCCATCCACGGTCACGGCGAGGTCGCCATCCCCAATCCCTGTGGTAATGGTGTGAAAGGTACCCACGTCGCTCGTCGCCAGTCCGGTCGGAAGCGCGTCGGCCAATGGCACGGGCTTGCCCGCATTCACATTCGTTTGCGGTGTCGGCAGCAGATCGTTCGTCGTGGTCACGAACGCCGTGCTCGCCACATGATCGTCCCCGGTCCCGCCATCCAGTTGGTCCGCGCCGCCGCCGCCAATGATTGTGTCATTGCCGGCCCCGCCGGTCACGGTGTCCGCACCTTCGAGTCCGGGCACGGTGTTGGCACCGGGTTGTTCGGCGGCAATGATCGCCGGATCGTCGCTGTCTCCGAAGATTTGATCGTCGCCAGTCCCACCCGCGATCAAATCGTCTCCCGCGTTGCCGATCAAAGTATCCTCGCCCATATCGCCATTCAGCGAGTCGTCACCGAGACCACCGATGACGGAGTCCTGGCCGTCGGCCGCTTCGATCGTATCGTCTCCCTCTCCGCCGTCGGCGACGTCGTCGCCATCTCCCAAGTCCAGCGAGTCATTCCCGAGTCCTCCCGTCACGGTATCACAGCCATCGCCGGCGACAACGCTGTCGTCGCCCGCATCCGCTGTGATTAAATCATTCCCATTACCGCCGAGTAACGTGTCTTCGGCCGTGCCCCCCAGAAGCGTGTCATTGCCGTCGCCGCCGGACAGGCTATTCGACAAATCGGGACTGCCAATGAGATCGTCATCACCATTGGCACCATTCACCTCAATGCTCACCAGAGAAGTGAAATCCGCTGCCAAGACGCCGCTCAAATCAACAGTGTTCGCTTCGTCGCCACCCCAGATGGAGATGGATTGCACGTCCGAAGCGGCCACCGTCCCAATGCTGGTGGCCGGCAAGAATGGACCGTTCCCTACAGCCGCATCGACGACGAGCAAGCCGGCCGCAACACCGACACGCACGCTTTCGTCGCTGTCCAGTTCGATGCTCAGCTCACCGGTTTCCGTGAGGAACAAAGCCGATGCCGACATCAGGCTGCGGTTTTCCAGGAACTCGATTTCGTGACCCGCGTCATGTGGCACGTGACCGCGTCGCGCGGTTGGCTTAACCTTGGCGGTCATTAACTTCTGTTCCAATCGCTTGAGCCATCCTGAGCCAACCATGGCATCCCCTCCTTGGTCTGGTGAACTTGATCTGAGTAACTTTGACGGTTGTACGAGTGGTGACGATTATTCGTGTTCTATCAGTCGTACCGTGCGTACTGTTTCGGCGGAATGTTCCGCGTTTAACGATTCTCCGGAGGCGCGTTACAACCGTTTTTTGAGATACAACCCGAAGATCCGTTACGATCGTTACGACAGCTACAACCGCTACATTCCGGAAAGTGGCCGTGACCGGAACAACCGGTACAACGCGAAGAATCACTACAACCGGAAATGGGACTGCAACCCGAACATCCGGCAAAATCCGGAAACTCGCCCCAACCGGAAAAGTTTGCCAAGTCCCCTGGGTTGCACCGGGTGTGCCCACAAATCCTGGCAGCCCACACTAACCCGAAGCGCCAGCGAGGGCGGGCGCTCGACAAGA
>JAYVSP010000954.1:0-12528 GCA_043775215.1 Planctomyces sp.
CATCGGCACCTTTGACATCGCATTCGTCCCGGAAGAGTCCGCGACGGCAAAAGCGAGCGGGGGACGTCAGCCGCCCGTGACATTCGACCGCGCAAACGAAATTGAACCAGCAAGCAAAAAGAAGAATGCCGCAGCAGCGGAGACGCCGGCAAAAGGTTCGGCCCTCCGCAGTCAAGACGAAGATATTGATCCCGTTGATTCGGTCGTCGAATTTCTGAGGGAAGACGCGAGGCCCAATCGATCCGAGTCCCCGCGTGACAACGAGCTGGCCGGCACGCCCCCCACTTCGGAACGCGCGATGGCGGAAGTCCTCGATGACGATGAGGTTGATGTAGAAGTCAACGACATGGATGTGATCGATGATGTCGATGAGGAGGAAGATTCGAGTGTCCGCAAGGCGCGTCGCGAGAACGGAGAATCGACCGGCGCATCGAAGCGAGCACGGTTTCAACCCACGGAAGAGAACGTCTTGCGGAGCCGGATTGTGCTGTCACTCGGCGGCACCGGGATCGTGTTGGTTCTCGCCAGTCTGGTGTTTTGGTTCCTGGTTAATCGTGAAAAAGCTCAGCGCGAGTTCGAGGCGGCCAAGGCCGAGGTCGATCAAGGCCAGTTCGATCCGGGAATCAAGCGGCTCGAAGACTTTCTCGCCAATCATCATGGGCACGCGCTGACGAAAGGCCCGACCGGAGCTCGCGTGTTGCGAGACAAGGCTCTGGTCGAAAAACAAATCATCGGCGGTTCACCCAATTGGGCGGAGGGGCTCAAGGCCTACAACGAGTTCGTGAAAGAGCACCGCGACGAAAAGTATTTCGAGGATTTACGCCAAGACCTGGCGGAGACTGCCAAGAAAATCGCGATGGGGGCACCGAAGACTGCTTCGCAAATCAAAGACGTCAGTCTGCTGGAATTGTCTGTTGAAGCGGAGAAATTCTTTCTTCGCTTCAGTCCGCCCGACGCTCCGCCCACAGAAGCCCTCCGAGAAATCGGGAAGGCCCGCGACGATGCCAAATCCACAATCCTCAAGGCAGGCGTTGTGAACAAAGCCTTCGGCGAGATCGACGCGGCGATTAAATCCGGTTCGCCGTTTTCCGTCGTGGCCACGCGGCAAAAACTCATTGTCAAATACCGCGACATGGAAAAGGACAAGAAACTGGAAGGCGGGCTGAAGAAAGCACTCGACCTCGCCAAACAACAGGTGACGCGCGAGGAACTCAACCGCGACGCACTCACTGACGACCCGTCGCGCGAGGCTCCCAAACCACTGACGCTGGCCGTCCGCACGCGAGCACTCAGCGATGAACAATCGGCCAATCGCGTCGTCATGGCACTGGGGCAAGATGGCTGCTTCGGAGTGGACAGCATCACCGGCGATCCACTGTGGCGGCGCACGGTCGGACTCGACTCGCCCTTCTTTCCGATGCCACTGGAAACATCACGCTCGGCCGTTCTGATGTTCGACACGACGCAACGGCAATTGCTGATGCTCGACCGCCGCACCGGCGAGTTGCTCTGGAGGCAAGTCGTCGAACCGGTCTCGGGGCCGCCGTTGGTCGTGCAGGGCCAAATCTACCTGCCGACGCGAGAAGGATTCTTGTACCGCATCGATGCCGATTCCGGCCGCATCACCTCGCGGCTCAAGTTCCCGCAAAAGCTCCTCGCGCCACCCATCGAAATCGTGACTGAAAAAGAACGGCATCTGATTGTGATCGGCGATGCCGAGTTCGCTTACACGTTGAGCGTTAACCCGCTGGAATGCAAAGTGGTCTCACACCTCGGCCATCAGCCCGGCACGATCGCCGCCGCGCCACTGGCGATGGGGCAGTACGTGCTGCTGGCGGAAAATGACCGCGCGACCACCGCTCGCTTGCGTGCCATTGACGCTTCCAGTCCGACTCTCCGCGTGGCAGACGTAGCCGAAGCCCGTGTCGAAGGGCATGTGCGAGACGAGTTAATTCTGCGAGGCAATCAATTGTTCGTGGTCTCCGGCGGCCCGCGTCTGTCGGTGTTTAACGTCTCAGACGATAAGAACCAGCGGACGATTGCTCCCGTCGCGACGCTGCAAATTCCGACGACCTTTTCCGGAGCCGCACAACTGGCCGCCGGCGCGGATGGTCAAATCTGGCTGTCCGTCGGAGCGCTCCGCAAAGTGCAACTCAAGACCGACGTATTGCAGTTGGATCAGCAACAAGTGGCCGTCGGCCAAAGCACCCAACCGATTCAAGCAATCGGCCGCTCGCTGTACATTGGCCGACAATTGCCGATCAGCCAGGCGGTCCATCTCACGCAAGCCGACGGCGAATCTATGCAGAGCAACTGGAGAACAGTCGTCGGAGCGAGTCTCCTCGCCGTGACGATGGGTGCGGATGGCCAATTGGTCTGCGCCTCGAATGCGGCCGACACGTTCTTAGTCAGCGCCAACGAAGTGGCCAACGGCGGTTTCCGAGCTCGTGCCGAGCAACAACTCAAGCTGCCCGACAACACGGTCGATCCGCTGCGCGCCGCACCGCTGACAGAAGGCCGATTGGCTGTTTGGACCGAAGGCACCGACGGCAAGCTGTGGGTCATTGGCCCGACCGCGCTGCCGCAAGCCGAAGTTCCGCTGCCGCAGACTCTGGACTGTGCCCCGATCCGTTTCGCGAACGGAGTCTTGCTGCCGCTACCTGGCCGTCTGAAATTGGCCGGACGTTCCGGCGGTCCCCCCTGCGACGACTTTCTCGCGCCTGTCAACACGGCGGACGACGCGCCCTCACGCAAGTGGAAACACCTGATCGCGATCGACGACGATCAACTGTTTGTCATCGACAACGCCGGCAAAGTCGTGAAATTGCAGTACCGCACGGGCGCTAAGTGTTTCTTTCAAACGATCTCATCGCTCGATTCTCCCCAGCCGATCGATGTCGCGCCGACTTTATACAAAGATCGGCTGATGACGGCCGATGCGGCTGGCATATTGCGAGTCCTTGACGTCACCGCGATGGAGACTCGCGCCAGCATCGAACTCGGTGGCGCCGCCTCGAAGCCGCTGTGGGTCGCCGAACCGCTGCTGTTGGCCGAGGTTGGTCGGCAGAAATTGGTCGCCTTCGACATTGCGCAGCCGAAGCAACCGTTGTGGACAATGAAGCTCGACGGCAACGGTTTGGTCGGCACGCCGGTGTTGATCGACGGCTCGTTGATCGCCGTCCAACAAACCGGCGATGTGCTCAAGATCGACCCGAAGACCGGCACGGTCACGAGTAAATTGCCGCTCGGCCAAATCGCGACGCACGGCCCGATCCGACTCGGCAATTTGCTGACAGTCATCACAGCCGACGGCAGCCTGCATCACGTCGAATCGCTCGTTCCGTCCCTCGCCCAAGCCGCTGCCGAATCGGCCAAGCCGCGACCGCGCGCTATCGGGCCCCCCGCCGAAACAAAAGAAGAGAAACCTGTCACAGAGGACGCTTCGAAGAACGACAAGCCCAAAGCCGACAAACCCGCCGCCGATGAGGAACCCGCGAGTAAAAACAAGCCTTCGACCAAAGAAGAGCCGAAAGGCGACAACGACAAGTCAGACAAAGAGAGCAATCCGCCCAAGAAGGACGCATCCGAATCTCCCGACAAAGTGGACTCACCGAAGACGGAATGACTTGATGGCCGAATCACTACGAGTTCCGGCATATGCCGTGGCTGATCTAGTCACAGCAGCGATTCCCGATGACGAACGGTTGTGGGTACCGCAAGCTCCCAACATTTGGTTTCGGCCGCTGCTCTTGAACACGGTTCAAGGGGAGTGGTTGAACCTGCTGCGTGTGCGGCGGTCAGGAGTGCTCAGCCGGCATCGGCATCCCGCACCTGTGCATGGTTACGTTATCAAAGGGTCGTGGCGGTATCTCGAACACGATTGGATCGCAAAGGCCGGCGATTATGTCTTCGAACCGCCCGGCGAAGTTCACACACTGACCGTCGACTCGGATGACGAGATGATCACACTTTTTCACGTTTGCGGAGCACTCATTTACTACGACGACCAAAACCGAGCCTGCGGACATGACGACGTGCATACCAAAATCGACATGTGCCGCCGTCACTTCGAGGCGGTTGGCCTGGGTGCCGATTATGTCCGACAGTTCATTCGATAAGCCCACAGTAACCCGAAGCGTCAGTTTTGAAGTTGCACAGTTTTCAGCCGCGAAGCGGCGACAGGGGGAACCGTGGGCATCAGCCCTCGGTTCGAAGACTCACAGCCCAATGGCACTTACTTTACTTTGTAGCCACGCTCGCCAGAGCGTGGGCACAACACATTTGCCGTCGAAATCCCACAGTCTGGCGACCGTGGCTACCTAAAGTAAGTGCCATTGGGCTAGCGCCTTGCCGCTCACTCACATGAACCCGAACGTAGCCTTGAAGACGCACTAGTGCCTCGTCAAGTCTTGATTCAGGGGTAGTGAGCGGCAAGGCGCTGGCCTGGATTATTCATGACTGCATACCAACCCGACGCGCAAGCGACGCCATCGTCAAGCCTTGGCCTCGCTTGCGCGTCGGGTTAGTTTGGTGTCCATCCCAGTGCCTCGTCAGTTCTACAAACGTGGGTTCGTGCGAGTGAGCGGCTGGCGCCGGCTAGCGCCTTGCCGCTCACAACCCCTGAATCAAGACCTGACGAGGCACTAGCGCCATTCCGCTCAAAATCGCATCGCTGTCAGCCAATCAAACACGGCTGAGCACGGGCATCTCGGAGGAGGCGATCCACGGCTCGGAAACGTTCCTCTGCGCCAACAATGCCGATCCCGCCGAGGTGTACTTCACCAGCGTGATTTCGTTCCCGCGCGCATTGTGCGACACCGCGTCCATGAATGCGCGGATCAACAGCAACCCGCGGCCACCGATTCGATGCAGGCCAACTTTGTCGGTGGGGTCTTTCACCTTGTTGACGAGGAATCCCGGACCTTCGTCACGGATGACGAACGTCACTTGCTGCCTGGCAAACGTCGCGCGGACGCGGACCTTGCGGTCGCAATACGGCCACTTCGCACGCCGCGCTTCTCCCAGTGTGTGGAAAATGGATTCATCTTCCTGTCTCAGTTCGGAGTCGAGTTCCAAGTTGCCGTGATTGATGGCGTTGGACAGACACTCTTGCAGTGCGATGCCGATTCGCAGCAATTCGGTCGTTTCAAACAGATACATCGAGCCAGCCTGGTCCTGCAAGTACCGAATCAGCGGAGAGATCAGGTCCTGGTCGTTGCCGATCTGATATTCTTGATCCATTGCCGTTAGACAATCGATCACCCGGCGTCGATTCCTTTGCGATTGGGCCATCTCCAGCACGTTGATGACCGTCGGGATCAACTGCTTGTCCAGCATTGACTTGGAGATGTAACTGGCGGCTCCCGCCTGCAAGGCCCTCACGGCAACTTCCTCGCCGTCCCAACCGGTAACCATAATTACCGGGACGGCGGGAAATTGCTGGTGTAGTGTCCCGATGAACTCGATCCCGGTTGTCTGAGGCAAGCGGTGGTCGGTCAGCACCAAATCGGGCAACTCGTGCAGCACTTCGAGCAATCCGTCTTCGGCCGTTGCCGCCTCGCGAATGTCGCAGTTCGGCCATTGCTGCTGCAAACGACGATTCAGAATCCTCCGGTCGTCCTCGTCATCCTCGACGATCAGCAATTTCCAATTGGCGTGATTCGGGTTCATGGCAGTCGTTCCGGCGTCAAGCGGACGAACAGGGATCTGAAGACGATTGTTTTTTTTCCCGCACGAACCTAGGTCGTCGATTGCGGGAATCAGTGCTGAAGCGGACAGTGGCGGGGATTTTCATTCGCTCGCCCGTTTCCGCAACGTCGTACTTCCTGCGATCGCCACAACTGGACCAACCGTAGAACGAGCACACTTGTGCGTCACTTGCAGGGGACAGGCACGTGTGCCCATCCTACGTTGCGCAACATTTCTTGGAATCGCTTGGGAGACCTGATTCATGCCCACTTTTGAACTGCCCGCTGGCTTCCAAACTTCTGGAATCGCATGCGGTGTGCGTGGCGACTCTGGACGACTGGATCTCGCACTGTTCGCCTCGGACCGCCCGGCGGTGACGGCGGGGGTGTTTACGCAAAACCTCGTGTGCGGAGCGCCAGTCAAGATCTGTCGGCAGCGAGTTCCGCAATCCACCGGGCGAGCGGTGGTGATCAATTCGGGCAACGCGAATGCGGCGACCGGAGAACGCGGAATCGAAGACGCTCGGCGCATGACCGCAGTCGTGGCCCAGTCGCTGAAGTGTGCGGAGGACGATGTGCTCGTCTGCTCGACGGGCGTGATCGGCCGCTTCTTGCCGATGGACAAAATCGAGCAAGGGATTCCTCAGGCTGTGGCGGCGTTGGCCGAGACGCCCGCCGCGTTCGATCTGGCAGCTCAAGCCATCATGACAACCGATACCGTTCCCAAGCAGGCGAGCCGATCCGTCGAACTCCGTGGGGCGCGCGGCACTGCGGTCATCCGAATCAGCGGTGCCTGCAAAGGGGCCGCGATGATCGGTCCGAACATGGCGACGATGCTGTGCGTGATCATGACCGACGCCGAACTGGATCTCGCCGACGCCGACTCAGCCCTGCGGCACGCGGTCAATCAGAGCTTCAACTGCATCAGCGTTGAAGGGCACACCAGCACCAGTGACTCGGTCATCCTGTTGGCCAACGGAGCGGCCGGGATCGGTCCGCTCGATGCCGACAGCCGAACAAAATTCCAAACGATGCTGGACGAACTCGCCGCGGAACTCGCCACCGCGATCATTCGCGACGCCGAGGGAGCGACGCACTTCATCACGCTGGATATCCATGGAACCCGCACCCGCGACGAAGCGTTTCGGATCGCCAAGACGATCGCTGACAGCCCACTCGTCAAGACTGCAATCCACGGTGCCGATCCGAATTGGGGCCGTATTGTCTCCGCCGCCGGCTATGCGGGCGTATCGTTTTTCGAGGAAGACATGTCGCTGCGCATCAATGGCCTCGACGTCTACCGCGACGGAGCCCCACTCCCCTTTGATCCCAAGACGGTCAGCGACAGCATCCGCAACCACCGCGACACTCACATCGAGTTGACTCTGAAACTCGGCAACGCCCATGTCCGCTACTGGACCGCCGACCTCACTGCCGAGTATGTCCGCCTGAACGCCGACTACACGACGTGAGCGAGAACCTCGAAGCGGATGACAACTGGCGGGCTTAAGAGCACCACTGCAATGTGGTCTGTGGGACCGGATTGTTGAATGGGCGGTTTTCGGCACGGGACTGCAACAGCTCTTTCTTGAGTTGATGATACCAGCGTGCCGGTTTGTCGGCGTCGTTGATGAGCATGAGTTGCGGATCTTCGTTTAGGCCCTGTTGCTGCTTGTCGACGACGTCTCGGTCTTGCTCGATGAATCGGCGTACGAATGGCCGCAAGAACGGCCGAGCCAACGTTAGCCACGGGATCGTCCAATAGAACACTTGATGCAGCTCGACCAGCTTGTCGGTCAGCGGGGTCAACGTGGTCAGGCCGGCAATTCGGTGCTTGCCGGCGATGATGTGCTCGATGCGCGTGCTGGGGAGCTCAAACCTGATCTCGGTTGAGACCTCGCCGAAGAACTTGTAGACGCTCGAATTCGACGAGGGGCGGTGCCGGACCATCGTGAAGCCCCAGTGTGATGGCGCGAACTCCTTGGATTTTTCGTGAATCGACTTGCGGGAACGCCACCACCACGACCCGTGTACGAAAGGCCCATGAGCCGGATCCATCAAGCCGACCACAGCGTGATCGATCGAGCAGGGAAACACGCTCCGCTCTACAAGCCGATAGTGAGCGGTCTCGACGTCCGGGATGACGGGAATCTCCGGCAAGAGATCCGGGATTGAGAATTCATCTTCGGGCAGGAAGACCCAGACGTTGCCTTGCACCTCACGGCACGGAAAAGAACGGACGAGTACTCGGCTGAGATCGAACTTTTGCGTCGGCAGCAGTGACGGAATGTGAGTGCAGGCACCCGCGCCATTGAATCGCCAGCCGTGATAACAGCACTCGATCTCGCGTCCGTTGAAGCAACCGTGACTCAGCGGAATGCCGCGATGCGGGCAGAGATCGCGCATCGCGAAGACTTGGCCATTAACGTCTCGGCCCAGCAGCACCGACTGGCCCAGCAGCATTTTGCCGACCATCCGCCCGCGCGCGAGTTCCCGGCCGGGAATGGCCATGTACCACACATTTCGCAGAATCTCCGACTCGACTCCCAAGGCCATCCCTGCATCCTTATTACCGCTTGGAACCGCGGCGATGGAACGTGCTCCGTTTAGCGATCCGTCAATTGCGATTATGCAGAATGGTCTTGTCCATGTCGATTCGATGACCGGAGAGTCTTCCGTTGACGGCAGCAGCGGTTGTCGCGGCCCCGCTATTTTTGGAGTTTTCAACGAATGAGAAAAAGTCACTTCGCGATGATTCCAATGCCGTGCCAAGTCACCGCAGTCCAAAGAAAGCGCGAAATCAAAACTGGCATGTTGAGTATGCGTGATCGCTTCGCACATCATCAATTGCGAATTCGCCTGATTCTGAAACAATACGGCGACACGGAGACTCATTCTGAAACATCACCTGAGACGGAACCGACGCAATGCCATTCGATGACGACGATCACCATCCTCTGATGCCGTCGCTGTTGGATCGCCTGATGGATGACGAGCCAGGGCAGGCCACGGAGCCGCTCTGGCGCGGCAGCTACCGCATCGAGCATCTACGGGAGGATGTTCGTCGAGATTTGGAATCGTTGCTCAACACGCGGCACAGTCGCCGGGATTTGCTGAAGGCTCAGGGAGAGACCGCCCAATCAACACTGACCTATGGTTTGCCCGACTTCACGTCCTGGATCGGTGCGGGACCGGAACTCCAGGCCCAGTTGCGCGACGAGTTGGCGTCGGCACTGCAAGCCTTTGAGCCGCGACTGACGAATGTGCGCGTCATTGTTCGTCAACCTGAGGAGCAATATGATCGAAATATCCGCTTGACGATTGAGGCAGTGCTCCATGTCGATCCGGTGGTGGAAGCGGTCACCTTCGATACGGTCGTGGAAGCATCGACAGGCACTTGTGAAATTCAAGCGAGTTCGTAATGCGCGATCGGCTAGAACAGTTTTACGAACAAGAGTTGTTTGCCATTCGTCGTTTGGCGGGTGAGTTCGCGCGCGACCGTCCGAAAATCGCGGATCGGCTGGCCGTCGAAGCCAGGTCGGGAGAATCCGCCGATCCGCACGTCGAACGCTTGATCGAGTCGTTCGCGTTCCTGACAGCGCGAGTCCGGCTGAAGATCGAAGATGAGTTTCCCGAACTGACCGAAGCGTTGCTCGGATTGCTCTATCCGCATTACCTCGCACCCATCCCTTCCTGCTCGATCGCCCAGTTCCAGTTGGACCCCAGCCAACAGCTCACAGATGGTTTCACCATCCCTCGACACAGTCGTCTGATCTCGCGCGAGGTCCAAGGAGTTCCCTGCCGATTTCAAACCGCATATCCGGTCACGTTATGGCCGCTGGAATTGTCCTCCGTTTACCAGACGGCACCGTTCGGCTCGACAGTCAAGTTGCCGCCGGGACTCTCCAACGTTGAAGCGATGGTCCGTCTGGAACTGAAGCTGTCAGGAAGCATTCCCTGGTCGGCACTCAATCTGGATACGGTTCGCGTCTTCTTGCGCGGTGACGAAAAGACGGTCCATCAGTTGTATGAGTTGCTGTTTCAACAGTGTGCCGGAGTCTATGTGACGGAGACCGGAACGGGAGCCGCCACCGGTACGTTGTTGCCAACCAGCACGATTCAAGAGGTGGGCTTTGGCCGCGATGACGGACTGGTCCCGGCCGATCCTCGGTCGTTTCCCGGATACCGATTGTTGACCGAGTACTTCACGTTTCCGCAGAAGTTTTTCTTCGTGGACATTACCGGTTTGAAGGCCGCTCTGAGCCGCTGCCGACAGCCGCGCGTCGATCTGTGCGTGCTCTTGAAGAAAGCCGATCGCACTCTGGAATCGCGTGTCGAAAAGGAAACTTTGCGTCTGGGGTGCGCTCCGATCGTCAACTTATTCCCGCATCCCGCCGAACCCATTCGCTTGACGCACATGCAGACAGAATATCATGTGCTGCCCGACCTGCGGCATCGCCGCTCATATGAGGTTTACTCCATCAACTCGGTGACGAGCACAAATATCAATAACGGCGCGATCACGGAATACGAACCGTTCTTCGCCTGCCGGCACGGCCTCCCTTCCAATCATCGACCGACCTACTGGTGCGCGAATCGAAGCCCTTCTCCGATCAAAAACGATCAAGGAACAGAAATCTGGCTATCGCTCGTCGATTTGAATTTTCAGCCGTCACTGCCAGCCGCGGACGTGCTGAGCATCTCCACCACCTGCACGAACCGAGACTTGCCCAGCGAACTGCGAACCAGCGGTGGCGAGAGTTGGGGTTTTCAGCTTGAGGCCCAAGCTCCGCTGCGGCAGATCATTCCGATCGTGTCGCCGACGACCGCCTTTCGCCTGCCCTGGGGCGAATTGCGATGGAGACTGTTATCGCATCTCGCCCTGAATCATTTTTCAATCGTCGAAGGAGACGTCGGAGCTGATGCGTTTCGCGAGCTGCTGAAACTCTATGACTATGCGAATACGCGGGCCTCGGCCCAACAAATCGCGGGCGTGCAGTCAATTTCCAGTCGTCGAAAGACTGCTCGCGTCGGCGGAGGACCGGTCGCGGGATTCTGCCGCGGCCTCGAAATTGAAATTCAGTTTGATCCCGAGAAATATGCGGGTACCGGCGTGTATTTGTTGGCCAGCGTGCTCGACAAATTCCTGCCGATGTATGCCTCGGTGAATTCGTTCACGCGGTTGGTGACTCGTTTTTCTCAGTCGCCAGAACCGTTCAAAGTGTGGCCGTATCGCGTGGGCGAACAAATGCTGACGTAGCTCTCGTACTGCAGGCGGCTCGCCTGCGTGACTTTCCCCTTGAAACCACAGGCGAGCCGCCTGTGCTACGCTAGGCGACGGGGTGTGACATGCCGCGAGAACTCCACTCATTTTCTGACGCTCCGCCTGGCAGCGTGCTTGCTGAATTGTGGGAAGAGGGTTACCGCTTTAACTTCTTCCAAGCCGTTCGAATTCTGGAACGAGCCGGCTCGGACCGAGCCGCGGTCGGGCGAGATGCGGCACCTCACCTTGAAGTCGTGCGATTCGAGGCACATCCGTCGTTGGCGTTTCCTGCCAGCCAGATTTACGACGCTTCGCCCCCTGCCCCCGACGAGGACCGGCCGGCGCGTCTGATCGTCACGTTTTTCGGCATGTTCGGTCCGCTGGGAGCACTGCCTCAGCACTACACCGGCATGATCATTGACCGGCTCGCGCACAAGGACCGCGTGCTGCTGGACTTTTTGAATCTGTTCAATCATCGACTCCTGTCTCACTTTTATCGTGCTTGGGAAAAGTATCAATTCTGGATCAGTGCCGAGCGGGCGCTGCATCGAGAACGACAGGCCGAGCAGTTCAGTTCCGAACGACTCCGTTCGTTCGTTCTGGAGGATCGCCCGCGACTCGATCCCATCGGACAAGTGTTGCTGAGTCTTACTGGGCTTGGTGATCCTGCCACGCGATACCGGTTGCGAACGTCGGAATCTTTAGATCCCCGATCACAGATCAGCGATCAGACATGGCGCTTTTACGCGGGCCATTTCTCGCAACGCCGCCGTTGCGCGGTCGGTTTGGAACAGATTCTGGAGCATCACTTCGGCGAGCAGGTCCGTTTGCAATCGCTGTGTGGACGCTGGTTGCCCTTGGAGCCGTCCGATCGGACTCGTCTGGTTCCGCAAGGAAACACTCAGCTTGGCCGAGAGACGGTCATCGGCTCGAAAGTCTGGGAAGTGCAAGGCAAGTTTCGATTGCGAATTGGGCCACTCCGTTATGCGGACTTTTGTCACTTCTTGCCGATCGGGACCGCGCATCAGCCGTTGGGCGAACTCACCCGGTTTTATGTCGGCATGCAATTCGACTTCGATATCGAACTGCAATTGCTTAAGGAAGAAGTTCCGCCGTTGCAGTGCGGCGACAGCACTGGTATCGGCCCGCGCCTGGGATGGAACACATGGCTGAAAACCCGCGGATTTCCCGGCAAGACAGTGAGTGTAGTCATTCCCGTGCGCGAGATGACTTCGCCGCCAGCGGATTCAGCCGCGTAGCACAGACGGCTCGCCTGTGGTTTTGTCTGAATAGCTGCGCATGAGATCGCAGGCTAGTGAGGTGCCGCTCACTCGCACGAACCCACGTTTGTAGAACTGACGAGGCACTAGACCTACAGCGCTAGATTGCCATTTTTCGTAGCTGAATTCGAATTCGCCAGATTTCAGACATTTTCGAGCAGAATGATCTGAAGTCTGGCGACTTCAGCTACGGTCTAACGCTGTAGGTCTAGTGCGTCTTCAAGACTTAAATCACGGGTTGTGAGCGGCAAGGCGTCAGCCGGCGTCAGCCCCCGGACATCCCCCACTTCTGAAGACA
>JAYVSP010000955.1:0-15091 GCA_043775215.1 Planctomyces sp.
ACCGAAGTCTCACGACTTCGGCTACGGTCAAACTTGGAACTACTGAAACTTGAAATCCGAAACTCGAAACTGCGGACGGCAATCAGCTTGTTGCCATTCGGATTTCGGATTTCGGATTTCGAGTTTTCGCATCATGTTGTTCGATCAAATCAAAGAACAGCTCTTCAGTGTCGGGCTGTTCATACTTTTGTTGCAGTTCCGACAACGTTCCCGCGGCCAGAATCGCGCCGCGGTGAATGATCGCAATATGGTCGCAGAGCTTTTCCACCTCGCGCATGATGTGCGTCGAGAAGATAATGCACTTGCCCTGATCGCGCAGCGATTGCACGGTGGCGAGCACCTTTCGAGCGACGAGTACATCCAGGCCAGAGGTCGGTTCGTCAAAGATCAGCACCGGCGGATCATGCACGATTGCGCGGGCGATCGACACTTTCTGCTTCATGCCGGTCGACATCTTTGAGCCCAGCACATCCCGAAAATCATCCATCTGCAAGTTCGCGAAAATCTGTTCCAGCCGGGGTTGCAGCACATGTTCCGGCAACCCATACAGCCGGCCGTAGTATTCGACCATTTCCCAAGCGGACATCCGGTCGTAGATGCCGGTGTTGTTCGACATGAACCCAATTCGCTGCCGAACCTCCGCCGGATGTTCCATGACGTCGTACCCGGCAACAGTCGCCGAACCGCCCGTCGGTCGCAGTACGGTGCTCAGAATCCGCAGGCAAGTGGTCTTTCCCGCTCCATTGGGGCCGATCAATCCGAAGATCTCGCCGGGATTGACCTCGAAGCTGACGTGATCCAACGCCGCTACCCACCCGCGGCGCAGGTCGTCAAAGCCCTTCGTGAGGTTGTTCACGCGAATCATGTCGGTGTCATATCCCACTCCTACTCTTACTCCCACTCTTACTCCTACTCGGTTTCGTCCTGCCTTGCAGAATCGAGTAGGAGTAGGAGTAAGAGTAGGAGTAGGAGTAGGACGAATCGTCATCCGTCGAAAGTCCTGTCCCGCCCATTGAGCGAATTAAATCGCAAGGATTTTACTGTAGCACATCCCGGAGCATCCGGGGCGGGCTGCCAAAGAATCGCCTCTGCCGAAATCACAGGCTCAGCACCGGCAGCGTGACGCCGCCTGACGTCTGCGGAACCTCGGCCTCATCGCATTCATCAATGTATTCGTAATAGACGTTTCGCTGACGGGGGATAAACCCGACTTCTCGTATGCAGCGCTTGATCGTTTCCAAACTGAGGTGATGGACGGTCCCCGCCGACGCCACGACGTTTTCCTCAATCATCAGGCTGCCCATGTCATTGGCCCCGAACAACAATGCCATCTGGCCGATCTTTTCACCCTGCGTGACCCAGCTCGACTGGATGTTCGGCACGTTGTCGAGATAGAGCCGGCTGACTGCCTGAGTCTTGAGATACTCGAACGCCCCAGCCGGTACGATATGAGCCATGTCGGTGTTCTCCGGCTGGAACGTCCAGCAGATGAAGGCCGTGATACCGCCGGTCTCGTCCTGCAACTGGCGGATACGTTCGAGGTGCTCGATCCGTTCGGCCAGTGTTTCGACATGTCCGAACATCATCGTCGCCGATGATTTGCCTCCCAGTTCATGCCACACACGGCAAACGTTGATCCAGTCATCCGACAACACTTTGCCGCGCGTGATTTCTTTCCGCACGCGGTCGACAAGAATCTCGCCGCCACCGCCGGGCAGGCTGCCGAGTCCCGCTGCTTTCAGCCGCTCCAACACCGTTCGTAGCGGCAATTTGCTGAGCTTATGCAGCGCGAAAATCTCCGGCGGCGAGAATGCATGCAGGTTGACCTGCGGAAATCGTTCCTTGATCGAAGACAAAAGGTCTTCATACCACTCGATTGGCAAGTCGGGATTCATGCCACCCTGCATCAAGATTTGATCGCCGCCGAGCGCGACAGTCTCAGCGATTTTCTGAAAGATTTCTTCCTTCGGCAGCACGTACCCTTCGGGATGTTTCGGCCGCCGGAAGAACGCGCAAAAGTCGCAGACTGCCGAGCACACGTTCGTGTAATTCACATTGCGGTCGATGTTGTAAGTCCGAAACGGCTCCGGGTGCAGCCGCCGAGTCACCGCGTTCGCGGCTTCACCAAGCGCCAAGAGATCGTGCGATTCGAGCAGTCTCAATCCTTCTGCAGGAGTGAGCCGCTCGCCAACAATCCCCTTATCAAGAATATTGCGTAAACTAAAAATCATGCGTTCCTCATCCATTCCTGTCAGAACAACGCCGACGACAGAAAAACCCTTCCTTGAAGCGCATTCGCGCGCTTCGCGGCGTTTTTTGAAAGACTCCCCGCTCGCATTCCTTCAAAGCGTTCAGTCCGATCTCACTCGCTCGCGTCAGTTTCGGACAGCGGCTGGTTCCGCGATGTGAAAGAACGGCGCACTCGGGTTGTTCAGGTCATAGCCCCAGAACAGTTCTTGATTGAGGAACAGTGTTTGCCAACAATTAAGTATGGCTTGGTGGGCCTTGACGTCATCACCCACCCCCAATCGCTTGGCGGTTTCACGAAGTGCCACCGACTCCAGAGCGCTTCCAGGCCCTTCATCGCAAAGTTCTTCGGCAACTTTTCGCAACGTCTCTTCTATGTCTTGTCGATCCATGGAATCACCTCTTCAGCCAGCCATTCGGGTTGAGTCAGTCCTTCACTTCTTGAATTGCGCTGTAATACAGCTAACGCCGCGCGACCTCATCGCGAAAGTATACTTCGTCTCCATTCCGCACCAGCCCCGATTTGACCGCCAGTTCTTGAAACAGTTTCAGTCCGGTACGCTCGGCCGAACCGAGCGTGAAATGCAGATTGTGGGCAAGGTAGTTGTGGGCCAAGTCCGCAGTGATGCCCAGCTTCGGAGCCTCGCGACGTGCGATCTCGGCGAGACGTTCGACACCGCGATCGCGCGCTTGGCACAAGGCATCCTCAATGTCGTCTAGGTCGGCATCTCGCCGCGCGGCCCACATCGCAAACACAAACGGCAGGCCGGTCCAACGAGTCCATTCTTCGCCGAGATCCCAGGTCGCGACAAAACGCTCGCGCGGCGGCTTCATCGCTCGATCGCCAATCAGCAGCACCGCGTCGGCGGATGAGTTCTCTGTCGCACAACCGAGCGGCAACATTTCTGTGGCCGGCCGCACGCCGAAGCGTTCGGCCAACATAACTCGCGCTAGCGTCGCGCTCGTTCGAGAACCTTCGTCGAGCGCCATCGTCTGGATATCGGCGAACGGAACTCGGCTGAAAAGCTTCACACTGAGTACCGGCCCGCGCGTCGCCACGCAGGCGTCGGACACAATCTCGTAATCGGCGTCGCGCAACACTTCGACGGACGGAATCAGCGCGACATCCAATTCGCCGGCGGCCAGGTCATCCGCCAGGCGGCTGGGCACGTCGAGGATCAATTCGGCATCGCCAGCCAATTCGGCCAAGTCCTCGATCAACGGTTTCGAGTTGAGATAACTGACCGCTCCAATGCGCATCGGTCGTTCGCGGGATGTGAACATGTTCAACCTGTTGCTGATTTCGCCAAGGCTCCGTCCGGCGGCGGATTATAGGCCCACGCCAGCAGCCCGCCAGCAAGACAGAAGAAAGCCATCGGTCGAGGTCGCAGCCTCGGCCAGATCACCGCAACCCGGTGACCGGTCCTAACCCGCATTTCTCACCACGCATGAATTTTGGGCCAGATTTCGCCCCGGCGGTTGTTTTTGAAGCGACGGCTTGAGGTTCGACTATCGAACGAGCTTCGAGCGATCCTGGTCCGGGGATCGCACGGTCTTGGGCCACCGAAATTCGGGATTTTGTGCTGAAGAGATCGTTCGGAAGTCTCTGGGAGCGACGTTCGGCGCACACCGCGAACCGAGACGATGTTTGCGGAGGTCGCGTGGTGGGCTCATTGGGAGCCTGTCGTTCCCGAGGCGTGGTCTGTCAGCCGGTACTGATCATCTACCAGGCCAACGACTCGGTACTGCGCCAGGCGCGGAGGTTGGCCAACACTTGCTCGAACAGCGCTTGGAAAGGGCAGGCCGAGGACAGCCGCAGCCAGACTTTGCGGAACGTCACGGTCACCACCGCTCCGATCTTCAAGAGTTTCGTACGCACCGTGTCACAGCGAGCGGTTGCCAGTTCCGTCCCCTTCAGGCCGTGTTCGCGCAGCACCGCCAGCACCAAGTACGCCAGCGTCGAGAACCACAATCGCAGTTGATTGGCGCGCAGCGTGGCACAGCTCGTGCGGTCAGCGATCTCGCACCTTTTCCGAAGCTCTGTTGATGAGATCCTTGCCGCTGTCGACCGCCTTTCGTGCGTCCTCTCGAATTACTTTTTTGTCGATGCTGATCGTGGCCTTGTCGCCGGAAAGAGAAAACGTCAACCAACCGGCCACTGAGGCGAGCACGACACACAGTACGATGATCAAAAAAGTTTTCATGGTTAACCTCCCGATTGGGAATCAGCGGACCAGAAATACCACGGCGGCGACGGCTATGGCCAAGAGCAGGCGGCTCGCGTACTTGATTTCTCAGACAAAAAAAACAGGCGAGCCGCCTGTTCTACGATTCCTTCACAGGCTCTCCGCGTCGCAATTCATGTCGTGGAGCGTTGTGCCACTCTTAGGCCGAGCGCCGCAATCCAAATGCCAATTGAAAGAGAAGTCCCGTCCGCAGTCGGACATACGAACGCGAACCGAGGGCATACCGGGAGTTGCGGCCGACACCTCGATTTGACTCGATACGGCTTCCAGCGCGGAGTGACTTGATTCTGCGGTGGCTGCTTTGGGCCTTTGCGGAATCACTTTGGTCTTTGAGCGACCAGCTATCGACTGCTTGCCACGATCCGCAAGACGCTTTTACGCGCTAGTGTCGACGTGACTTACGTTGATCTGGGCGGTTCGGCACGTCCGGTGCATACCTTCGTTTCCGGCTTTCGATCGTGGTTCGATTCGACGTGTATCAAGTCAGGAGGAGATCATCATGTTTTGGGCGATCCTTTTCTGGACGGTCGGAGTCGTCGAATTGATCTGGTCGGTCTATTTGCTCGGCTGTTCTGTCAGCGTGCGAGCCATAGACAGAGTCGTTTATCGGTGGAACGACAATCACATGGAGAGACAAAACTCGGAGTTGGACTAAGCCTGTGCCTGCGAAGGGTCGGTTCCTATTTCGCTCATTAATAAGGAAGATCGATCATGCAACCTGCGATTGATGCTGCTGCTTTGATTGCCGATATCGTCATTCCCACTTCAACGTCGGGATTGCTCGGCCTGCTGGTTCTCGTTCTGGACATTGTGGCGATCGTGTCTGTGATTGCCGGGAGTGGCTCGCTCGGACACAAACTACTTTGGACTTTGCTGATCCTATTGCTGCCGGTCGTCGGCATGATTCTGTATTTCCTCCTTGGCCGCAGTTCCTCCGATGCCCGGCTCAATATGTAACGCCATCCGCGAGGCATCCCTGACTCGGAGAGTCAGAGTACAGACCGACGCAAATCCAGGAGCGCCCGATCATGAAACCTGAAAACATTCGCCAATCGCTGACGTCCAAGTTCGACGAACTCAGGTCGACATTGGATGGGTTGCAGTCTCAGGTGCGCGAGATGCGGCACGAGGCGCGAGCGAAGTGGGAATTGGATCTCGCTGCGCTGGAACGGCGTCGCCGCGAGGCCCGAGAAAAGGTAAACGATTTTCGTTCGGACAGTGCCGATGCCTGGGAGACATTCAAGTCCGGAATGGAATCGACTTGGCAGAGCCTCAAGAAAACCTGCGACGAGACGTTGAATACTCTTCAAAAGAAGTAACCCCGCACATCCCCGTACAGCAAGCTTTTAGTTTGCAATTTAGGGAGCGCGACGGGCAAGTTGTCCAGGCACCCGCAAACGCCAAAGCAGCGCTGGCCCGCGCGCGGCGGTGTAGTGGGTGCCTGCGGTCGGTGATCCGCGCTGAGGAATAAAAGCGTGTCCCCCGGACGATTCGCTTTGCCGTCAGCGCGGATTTTCCGCCAGTGGGGATTGTCGGCCATTGGGCCGAGACGGACGCCATGTTCGAGTGTGATGCCGAAGGCGGCGATGCGGAGCGGATCTTGCCACGCGTGATGCCCAGGATTTCGGCGGCCCGCGATTGGTTCCCCTGAGTCTCGCTCAGGACGCGTGTCAGCAGATAGCGCTCCATCATCTTCAACGTTTCAGCATACAGGTCGGTCAACCCCATGCCCGTGCCCAAGCACCGATCCACAAATGCCTGCAAATCAGACTGTGGCAAACTGTCATGTTCGGTGACTGCCGCCCGCGCCCTCCCTCCCTGAGTAGGTGAGAATCAATGGTGTAGTCGGACGATCTGCTGGCTCACGCTGCGTCATCGCGAACCGCCGATCTGCTGGCTCACGCTGCGTCATCGCGAACCGCTCGATTATACCGGAATACGCTCGCCGGGACGCCAGATTGGTTGAGATTCGACCAAACTGATTTGCGTCGAGGGACACATGTGTGCGAATCGAACAGCGCGGTCGGTCAAATGCCAGAGCGCCCGAAGTGGCGTTTTTGTCTTACTTTTCGCCCGATGAAAGCAGCCCTTTTTACGAGGAGATAGATGCGGTCCAGAATACTCGGCACGGACCTTGCGGGGACTCAAATGCGGAAAAAAGCTGAGTAAACCGGAACGCACTCAAGGAGCTAATACAATGACAGCTTTCCCAGGCTCATCGACTTGGCGATCGGGGATTGTGGCCTTGGCGACGCTCGGCATCCCTGTTCTTGACCAGCCGCGCATTGACCCCTCGCCCCCCACTGTCGTTTGTGAAGGAACGATTCAGAACGTGGGTCCGGCAATCGTCATCATTCGCGCCGTACCTAGTGACGAGTTTCGAACTTTCAATGTGGCCGAGAATACGCGGATCACCCTAAACGGTCGCCGAGCAAATTTGTACGAATTGTTTATGGGCGACTACGCGACGGTCACGGCGCACACGAAAGAATCTGAAATCGTGGCATCCGTGATCGAGGCGCGGTCGCCACTTTAAACCAATCTCTGGAAGGTTCATACGCAATCGTGGTCAGACCGGTTTGCATATCTTCCTTATGGTTACTACGCACCAAGACACCGCTACTACCCCGGCAACTACGCTTACCCGCTGTATGGCTTGTACTATGCGCCGCCTCCGGTTCAGGTTTGCTGCCGATAGCAAATGAGCGTTTTCCTGGAAGGACGAGAACATGAGACAGTACCAACACGCTTTCGGTTGTAGCGCAATGATTCTCGGCATTTCGCTGAGCATAGCGCCAACCGGGTACTTCAGCCGTCTAATGGCTCAAGATCAGCCGACCCCGCAGCAACGTGCCGAACCGTCCCGAAAGCAAGAGTTCGAAACGCTCACTCGCGGGCCGGTTCACGAAGCGTTCGCTGCTCCGTTGGTCTTCGATCCCAAACCCAGCATTCGCGTGCCACAAGCGCCCCCGGACGCGATTGAAGAAATCCCGCCGGACCAGAAGCCGGCCGGTGAAAATGTCATGTGGATTCCGGGATATTGGAACTGGGACGATGAGCACGAGAAATTCATTTGGATCAGCGGAATTTGGCGCGTCGTGCCGCCGAATATGGAATGGGTTCCTGGGTATTGGGCGAAGGCCGATGGCGGATATCAATATGTCTCTGGATTCTGGAGACCCATCGCCGAAGACGAGGTCAACTATCTTCCCACGCCACCAGCGACCGTGGAAGCGGGACCGATTGGCGATTCTCCTTCAGTCGATGATGTGTGGATTCCCGGTAATTGGCTATGGCGCGACACGCGCTACGTTTGGCGGCAGGGATACTACACTCAATGTCGCCACGGCTGGATTTGGATTCCTGCGAGCTATGTTTGGACGCCCGGCGGATACGTGTTCGTGGATGGCTACTGGGACTATTCGGTTCGCCGTCGCGGAGTGCTATTCGCTCCATTGGCTTTTGCCCCAGGCTTTTATCCATCGGTCGGCTTCGGGTTTTCTCCCAGCGTGGTGATCAACACTGATCTGTTCACAAATTACTTGTTCGTCAATGCCTTCTATCGCCAGTATTATTTCGGCGACTATTATAACAGCCAGTATTTATCGCTTGGGATCTACCCCTGGTTTACATTCACTGCGACGCGTTATGGGTTCGACCCGATCTATGCCTATTACGGGTGGCACAATGACCGCTACGACAGGCGGTGGCGAGATCGCATCCGCGACGATTATTGGCACCGCCGCGACAACCAGGATGCTCGCCCGCCGCGAACATTTGCCGCACTGACAGATCGTGGAAACACGAACGTCGGAGGCACAAACTTGGCGCTTGGAACCGAATTGGGACAGTTCGCTTCTCAAAGCGACTCGGCCATGCGATTCGAGACTCTGGGCGAAAGTCGACGGCAAGAGATGACTGCCGAAGCGAAACAACTCAATACGATCCGCGATGGGCGCATCCAAGCGGAGAGTCGCGCCAATTTGGCCAAGCCGGAACTCGGTAAGCCGCATTTGGTGAAGTTGCCCAAATCCGCAATTGCGGCCAAGGCAGTTGCCCAGGCGAATTCGGACTCGGCACCACCCGCCAAGCCTCAGATTCCGTTGGTCGATCTGAATAAGGAAGGTCGACCGCCAGAAGAACAACAACGGGGACGACCGAAATTTGATCCGAACGATGTGCTGCCGGAGCGGCCCAAATCCGCCGCGAAGAGCCGTCCGCCGGAAGTCGCTCCAGACAAACCCAAGGATTTGCCGAGAGCTGTTCCACCGGTTCCGAAGCCAGAACCAAAAACGCCCAGGGTCGAACCAAAACCCGAGCCGAGGGTGCCGAGGACCAATCCGAAACCGGAGCCGAGGCCATCAAGACCGGAACCACTGGTGCCGAAAGTCGAACCACGACCGGAACCGAGGCCGCCGAGAGTCGAACCACCTGCGGCTGCAAAAGTCGAGCCCAAACCGGAGCCACTCAGAGTCGCGCCACAGCGACCCAAGCTGGAACCAAGACCGGAACCCAAGCCACCGAGAGTCGAACCTAAGCCACCTCGCATTCAGCCAATGCCGGAACGACCGCGAGAGACGCTGAGACCATCTCAGGTTCAGCCTGCTCCACAGCAGCCGCGAGAAGCGCCGAGACCTCCTCGCATTCAGCCAACTCCGGAACGACCGCGAGAGACGCTAAGACCATCTCAGGTTCAGCCTGCTCCACAGCAGCCGCGAGAAGCGCCGAGACCACCTCGCATTCAGCCAACTCCAGAGCGGCCGCACGAGACGCTGAGACCATCTCAGGTTCAGCCTGCTCCACAGTGGCCGCGAGAAGCGCCGAGACCTCCTCACGTCCAACCAGTTCCGGAGCGGCCGCGCGAGGCACCGAAACCGCCTCACGTCCAACCAACTCCGGAACGACCGCGGGGCGAGCCAAATCCTCCGAAGGCTGAACGGCGTGAGACCAATAGGCTACCCAAGACTGATCGCAATCAGGACAATTCATTGCGAAAGGCGTCGTGAAGACGCCGGGTTCGAGCCTTTGGAGGAGGCCAGTATGCTCACTCAACAGGCGCCAAGTACGGAAGTCGAACAAGTTCTCAAATCGACGCGATCGGCGGCGGTGCGAACGGTTCGTGATGGCAAGCCGCTCGGTGGCGATCCGCTGTGGTTCAAGGATGCGATCATTTATGAGTTGCATGTTAAAGCATTTTACGACAGCAACGGCGATGGGATCGGGGACTTTCCGGGTCTGATCGAGAAGCTCGACTATCTGCAAGATTTGGGGATTAACTGCGTCTGGTTGTTGCCGTTTTATCCGTCTCCGCAGCGAGACGATGGCTATGACATCGCCGATTATCGCGGCGTGCATCCAGACTATGGGACGTTACGAGACTTCCGCCAGTTCGTGCGCGAAGCGCATCGCCGCGGAATTCGGGTTGTCACCGAGTTGGTGATCAATCACACCTCGAATCAGCATGCTTGGTTTCAGGCGTCGCGAGCCGCGCCGGCGGGATCGTCCGCGCGAGACTTCTATGTTTGGAGTGACAACGATCAGAAATACGCTCAGGCGCGGATCATCTTCACGGACTTAGAGCCATCGAATTGGACGTGGGATCCCGTAGCGAAAGCGTACTACTGGCACCGTTTCTTTCACCATCAGCCCGATCTGAACTTTGACAACCCGGCAGTGCGCCGTGCGGTGTTTACGATCTTTCGCTATTGGCTCGACATGGGCGTGGATGGGATGCGGTTGGATGCCGTGCCATACCTCATGGAACGCGAGGGGACCGACTGTGAGAATCTCCCTGAGACACACGCGGTGTTGCGCGAGTTGCGCCAGCATCTCAATGAGCACTATCCGGAGTGCATGTTGCTGGCCGAGGCCAATCAATGGCCTGCGGACGTGCGGCCGTATTTTGGCGAAGGGGATGAATGCCACATGGCATTTCACTTCCCGCTGATGCCGCGCATCTTCATGGCATTGCGGCAGGAGGATCGGCATGCAATCACGGAAATCATGCGGCAGACGCCGAGCATTCCCGACAACTGTCAGTGGGCGTTGTTCCTTCGCAACCACGACGAGCTGACTTTGGAAAAAGTCACCGACGTGGAACGGGACTACATGGTCAAAGAGTACGCCGCCGATCCGCGAGCACGGTTGAACTTGGGCATTCGGCGTCGCTTGGCACCGCTGATGGATCACAGCCGGCGGCGGATGGAACTGTTGACGAGCCTGTTGTTCTCGCTGCCTGGCACGCCGGTGATTTATTACGGCGATGAGATCGGCATGGGTGACAACCTTTATCTCGGCGATCGCAATGGAGTGCGCACGCCAATGCAATGGAGCAGCGATCGCAATGCCGGGTTCTCTCGCACGGATTTCGCTCGGCTGTACAGCGCGCCGATCATGGACCCGGTCGATGGCTATCAAGCGGTTAACGTCGAGGCTCAGCAGCGAGACCCCTCTTCGCTGTTGAACTGGATGAGGCAGATGATCGCATTGCGAAAACGGTTTCAGGTTTTCGGCCGTGGCTCAATGCAATTCTTGCATCCGCGCAATCGCAAAGTGCTGGCCTATGTCCGACAGAACTCTGATGACGTCATCCTCGCAGTTGCCAATCTGTCGCGGTTCGTGCAACCGGTCGAGTTGGATCTGTCAGAGTTCCGTGGCTCGACGCCGGTGGAACTGCTAGGCCGTGCGGAGTTCCCGCCGATCGGCGAGTTGCCCTATTTCCTGACGCTGGGTCCGCATTCCTTTTATTGGCTGCGGTTACAGCGCGCCGAATCGACCGCGCGAGTGACGTACTCAGAATCTCCAATTGATTTGCCGATGCTGCGCGTCACTGCCGAGTGGGAGTCTCTGCTGAACGTCAATAACCGCCGGCTTCTGGAGCGGGAGATTCTGCCGTCCTATTTGGCAATCCAGCGTTGGTTCTCGGTGCAGGACCGAGTCGTTCGCGGCACGCGGATCAGCGACTGGTCTATCTGGCCGAACGGCTCGACGCCGACGTTCTTGTTGCTGGTCGATGTCGAATACTCCGAGGGACAGACGGAGACATACTTTCTCCCACTGGCCGTGACAGCCTCACCCGCGGCAGAGGTGTTGCGGCAGTCGTCGCCACAGGCCATCGTCGCACGCGTGATAACTCCTCAAGGTGACGCGGTCCTGCATGATGCCCTGGTGGATGATGGCTTCTGTACCGGACTTTGGCAGGCGATCGAACAACAACGGGAGTTCACCACTCAATTTGGAAAAGTGCGTGCCTTTCCTACGGTAGGCTACGCCGAGGTCCGTGGTCCGACCGGAGATCCGTTGCAAGTTCTTCGCAGCGACATGCATCACAGTAACTTCGGCGCGCGGCTGGGTGACCGCATGATGCTCAAGGTCTTTCGTCGCATTGAAGACGGGGCGAACCCCGATCTGGAAATCGGTCGTTTCCTGTCAGAAAGGGGCGAATTTCGTAACATTCCGCAGGCGGCGGGCGGGATCGAGTACTCGCGGCCCAGCGGCGAACCGATGACGCTGGTCTTGTTGCAGAGCCTTGTTCGTCATCAAGGAAATGGCTGGGACCATACGGTTGATGATGTGCGGCGTTACTTCGAGCGAGCTGCCGCAGCCGCGACGACCATTGATCCCCTGGATCAAAGCGGACGCAACTGGATCGAGCGATCCGAGGCTGAACCGTCGCCACAAGTGCAGGAGTTGATCGGCAGCTACTTACAAGCAGCCGCGACGTTGGGCCAGCGCACGGCCGAATTGCATCGTGCGCTCTCGGGCGATACCACGAACTCCGCATTTGCACCCGAGCCGATGACTTCAAGCGATTTGGTGGCACTTTCTCGCTCTGCCCTCAAGTTGACTCAGGAAGTCTTCGCAGCCGTGGACCGCAATCTGGGACGACTGACGGATGTTGTCGTCGAACAGGCTTATGGATTGCTTGGCCAGCGCTCCCGGCTGTTACGAACGTTGAGCGATTTGGCCGCGCTCCGTCCGGATGCAACGAAGATCCGCATTCACGGGGACTATCACCTGAACGAAGTGCTGTGGGCCGAGAACGATTTTATCCTGTTGGACTTCGAGGGCGAAGCCTCTCGGCCGATGGCGGAGCGTCGAGCGAAACAGTCTCCGCTGAAGGATGTGGCCGGTATGTTGCGGTCGTTTGAGTACGCGGTCTTCGAGGGCCTATTCGCGTTTACTCAAGACCAGCCCGAAGAATTCGAGCGTCTGGAACCGTGGGCCAAGCTTTGGAAGCGGTGGACTGGCGCGGCTTTTCTCCGCGCATATCGTGCGACCGCCGGCGGTGCTGCGTTTCTGCCAGCGGATCGCGGACAGTTCCTCACTTTGCTACGGTACTTCGTCCTGGAGCGTGCTCTGTATGAACTCTTGCAAGAACTGAATCACCGCCCCGAGTGGGTCCACATTCCGTTGCGCGGAGTGCTCACGCTTTTGGATGAGGAACGGGCGATGCAAGGGAGTCATTGAGCTGATGGGGATTATGGGACTGATGGGAATAATGACATTTCGGCCCATCGCCAGTCCATAAATCCCATGCCACCCATAAGGCCCATAAGGCCCATGAGTCCTATGAAAGGCTTCATTATGGAACACCCACCCAAGACATTGGCCACGGCGCTGCCGTGCGGCATGTGGTTTGAGCCAGACGAATCCTTGTGCTGGCGTGTGTGGGCTCCACGTGCGCGGCGGGTGGAATTGGTGTTGGATGGCAACCGAGTCACAAACAAGACAGTGTCGATGCATCCTGAGGACAACGGTTACTTCAGGCATCGCGAACACTTGGCCCGCGATGGACTGCGTTATGCCTACCGGTTGAATGGTGGGCCGCCGCGCCCCGACCCCGCAACGCGCTGGCAACCGGAGGGTGTTCACAAACCGAGTGCCGTGTTTGATCCGCATCAGTTCGAGTGGTCGGAAGCGGAATGGAGCGGCATACGGCGCGAGGATCTGGTGATCTACGAATTGCATGTCGGCACCTTCACGCCGCAAGGGACATTCGAGGCGATCATTCCGCGATTAAATGATCTTCGCGAGCTTGGTGTGACGGCCATTGAATTGATGCCCGTGGCGCAGTTCCCCGGCGAACGCAATTGGGGTTATGACGGAGTGCAACTCTATGCTGTGCAGAACAGCTATGGCGGGCCACACGGTTTGCAGCAGCTTGTCAACGCGGCACATCGCGCCGGCCTGGGCGTGATATTGGATGTCGTCTTCAACCATCTCGGTCCAGAGGGCAACTACCTCGCGGAGTTCGGTCCGTACTTCACGGATCGATATCACACGCCGTGGGGACCGGCATTTAATTTCGACGGCCGAGGTTCCGATGCGGTACGTGACTTCGTCCTGGAAAACGTGCGGCAGTGGATTCGAGATTATCGCGTGGATGGCTTGCGGCTCGATGCGGTGCAAGCCATTTATGATTTCAGCCCGTTCCACATCCTCCACGACATCCATGCAGTCGCGATTGAGGAATCCTGCAACCTTTGGCGTCCGCTCCATCTGATTGCCGAGAGCAACTTGAATGACGTCCGATTACTGAATTCTCCCGTAGCGGAGTCGCTCCGCGACTCCGATCCGAGTTGCGGAGCAACTCGGCTACGATGTTTTACAACAGGCGGCTTCGGACTCGATGCCATGTGGAACGATGATTTTCACCATTGCGTTCATTCATTGTTGACCGGCGAGCGGCACGGATATTACGCCGACTTTGGCCATGTGGAGCAATTGGTGAAGGCCCTCAATCAGACCTTCGTGTACGACGGTTGTTTCAGCGTCTTTCACGGTCGCCGGCATGGTGCTCCCGCCGAACCACACGCGGGCGATCGGTTTGTCATCAGCATTCAGAATCACGATCAAGTGGGAAACCGCGCACGGGGCGATCGCTTCGGGACACTGCTCAATCCGGCTCAACAGCGACTCGCGGCGGGGCTGTTGCTGCTGGCTCCGTATGTGCCGCTGTTATTTATGGGTGAAGAATATGGCGAGACTCGACCGTTTCCCTATTTCTGTTCGTTCATGGAACAGCAGTTGATCGCCGCAGTTCGGAAAGGCCGTCGCGAAGAACTCGCTTCGCTCGCGCAGCCGGGTGAGGTTCTCGATCCGCAGGCCGAAGCGACGTTTCAATCGGCAAAACTCAGTTGGTCTTGGCCCGAGGGGAGTCCTCACGAGGGTCTGCGGCGTCTGTATCACGACTTACTTGCGGCTCGCCGATCGTGGCCGGCACTTCGTGATTTTCTCAATCGCAAAGCCGAACTTGTGCCAGGCACCGGTGAGCCAGGAGTTCTGCGACTGACTCGCGGCTCCCCGTTGGAACCGTCAGTCGCGTTGATTGCCGATTTCAATCTGAGTGATCGCGAGCAACATCTGCCTCGTAGCATTCTTAATGACGGGAGATTGCTCTTCAGCTCCGAAGACTCGCGCTACGGTGGGCAAGGTGCAGTGGACGGGGTGGAGCCGCTTCGACCATTTGAAGTCCGAGTTTGCGCATTGCGGTCCTAAAGGAACAGAGCCGCAATAAGTTCCCGATTTGTTTGCACTCGTTGATCGGCGCTCGAAGTGATGATTGTGCTTTGGCCCAAAGGGCCGTCACTCGAAAG
>JAYVSP010000956.1:0-2528 GCA_043775215.1 Planctomyces sp.
CGCAACCGTTCCTCGTGGCCGAAGTTTTCACCGGCAAAGCCGGCAAGATCACCCCGCTCGCCGACACGATCCGCAGCTTCGAGGAGATTTGCGCCGGCAAATGGGACCACCTCCCTGAATCCGCCTTCATGTACGTCGGAGCGGTTGAGGAAGCCGAAGAACAAGCCAAGAAGATGGCAGCGGGGTAAACGTAGCCGTCATCGCTCCGCGTGACGAGCCGAGCAGATGATGATGTGGCTCCCGCGAAGGGTCCGAATCATGCCGGAGTCCGAACGAGAACAAACCGTCATCTTCCCTGCGGTTGAAGAATTTGTCCAAACACACGGGCTCGAAGGCGCGTACCGTCGGATCAGAAAAATCCCCGCCGTGCGACCAAGTGATGCTCACCCTTACGGTGATCCACGAAAGCAGAGAGTTCAAAAGGCGTTCGTCCTTGACCTATTAGACCAGAATGGATTGCTCGACGAGTACTACAGTTTTCTTGCTGCCTTTGACAAAGACCGTCCAATTTTTTCAGCCAGTCAACGTCGAGAATGGCGAGACCACTACAACGAGTGTCGCGAACGTTACGAATCACAAATCGAATGCCTTTCGTCGGCAGAGCGTGCGGCGTATGAGAAACTGAAGTCGGAATTCGCGGCGGCAAACATACCTGCATCAACAACAGCGTGTGATCTTGAAGAACCGCCGCCACGAATTTCAACGGTCGTGAATCGGATCATCCGCGACACGCCGGCGGCTAACGACCTCAAACGAAAATACGATTTCACATGTCAAGTTTGCATGGTTCCGTTGGCTTATGGCGACGGTCGATTCTACGTTGAGGTTCATCACCTTCGGCCGCTTGGGCGACCGCACGATGGTCCTGATAACCACCAGAACATGTTGGTTCTTTGCCCGAACTGCCATGCTTTGTTTGATCTCGCGGTTCCACGTTTCATTGACGACCAAACCATCGAAATCAACGACAACAAATCCAGACTGACATTCAAACAGAATCACAAACTCGCGAACGAAAACATCGCGTACTACACCCAAAGCATCCGCCAACAATGATGGCAGCGCGACGGAATGACACGTCTGATGTCGAAACGAGTGAACTATCGCAAACTGGCGTTCGAGAAATACGAGTTGCTCTGCGCTCATTGCGGCTTCGGTGTCCGATCCGTGTTGGAAGTCGCGCATCTCGACGGAAACCGAACCAACAATGAATTGACAAACCTCGCGATCTTGTGCCCCAACTGCCACAAGATGCACGACCTCGATTTGATTTCGACAGAGACCATCATCCTGATGCGTGATCGACCCAAGATCGTCACTTGGTCAAAGCGCATGAAAGATGCCGGCAAGAAGGCCGCAATCAAACGAAAGCGAAACGCCACTGCCCTCAAGCAACGACGAGTCGCCGCCGCCAAGAAAGCCGCCGCAACAAGAAAACAACGAGCGGCATTAGCCGCGCAATCGTTGAATCAACAACCCGGTTGACCTGGAGTACTGCGGCTCGACGCAGCCCTCCATTCAAGAAGTGTTCGCGTTGGATCGCGAAACTATCGGATGATGAGAATGCGGACTGCTTTTCGGGGGTCTTGAGAAATTGGAAAATAACTTGTTCTTGGATGGAGGGCTGTGTCGAGCCACAGCACTCCAGGGAGCTACGGAGCCGAACATGACTAACGACATACGTCGAACACATTTTCTTCCCGTAGTGGAGTGGTGAGATTGTCTGGCTTATCAACGGCCCGCCGCGGCGGGTCGGTTCGATTCCGGCCGGGAGGACTGACGCCCCACCCGCCTCTGCCACCAACCGTCCGTCGGCGATAGAATCCCTCGCGGAGGTGCGATCATGCCGACCAAACTCAAAGCGAAACCAAAAACCAAGCCAAAGCTGATCGTTCGAGACAAAGACATCCTCGGCGGCATCCCGATCTTCGCCGGGACGCGAGTGCCGATCAAGAACTTGTTCGACTGTCTGCGAGACGGCCAATCGTTAGAGGAATTTCTGGATGACTTTCCGTCGGTGACTCGACAACAAGCGGAGGCTCTGTTGCAACAGGCGTCGCAAGTGCTGGTGACGCCGTGAAACGTGTCTTGCTCGATGAATGCCTACCGGCACAGCTCAAACGAGACTTGGCAGAGCACCAAGTGAAAACTGTCCGAAACCAAGGCTGGTCGGGAATCAAGAATGGTGAGTTGCTGGCGTTGATGGAGTTTCGATTCGACGTCTTCATCACTGCCGACCGCAACCTTGAATATCAACACAACACGCGAGACATTCCGGTTGGCATCGTCGTCCTGGAAGCATTGCAAAACTCGATCAAATACATTCGCCCGTTGGTGCCAGAAATTCTGACGGCCCTGAATCACATTCAGCCCGGACAAATCATTCGCATCATAAGGTCAAACCAATCCAAAGCGGCGATGAATCGTCGCACTCCAAAGAGATGAAACATGGCTGACAAACAACTGCAATTGGTGATCGTGACTCCCGAACGGACGGTGTTTGATGAGCCGTCGTCTTCGCTGCGGTT
>JAYVSP010000957.1:0-19161 GCA_043775215.1 Planctomyces sp.
CTCAAAGGAAAGCGGTGATGCATCACCGCACTCCAAATCAAGACAACTGATATTCTGGCATCTGCATCACGACCTGAACCAGCGAGCGCAGCCGAGTCTCCGCATCGCCGGGTTGATTCTTCACGAACTGCCGCAACTCGGCGACGACGTCCGGGCCGACGTCCGGGCCGACGTCGCGAGCTAGCAGTAATTCCACGAAATAGCTCACGTCGTCTTCGACTCGCAAGCCTGCGAACGACACCGAGCCGAGTTGATTCGACTTCAGCAACGCGGTCGCAAAGTTCGCTCGTTGAATCAAGGTCGTTGAGCTGATCCACAATCGGCCGCCGTCCCAGCCTTTGACTGTGGGCGGCTCGAAGACATCTTGTCCGAGTTCCGCGGACAATCGCGCGAGGCTTTGTAGGTTGGGTTTGACGCTCAGTTGCCGCACTGCGCCGAGCAACAATTCGACCGGCGATTTGATGAGCGACTGCCGAGCCTCCGGGCAGAAGAACAGGCGCGACGCGAAAAGTTCACGCAGGATCGGTTGCCACTCAAAGTTGTGCTGCCGAATGCGAGCGGCAAGAGCGTCGATGTGTTCTTTCGACGGAGACGGCTCGACAAATTGCCGCAGCAGCTTGAACGCCAAGAAACGAGGACAAGCGGCCTGTTCGAGACATAGTTCGACGACCGCATCGCCGTCGAAGTCGCCTCGTTTGCCGAAGACCTGCTTCTCGCCCGTGTCGTGTTGAATCGTATTGAACCAGAATTCGCCATTGCGGACGTGCCAGCCGGTGAAGGCCCGCGCGGCTTCTTGGATGTCGTGCTCGCTGTAATTGCCGACGCCCAGGCTGAAGAGCTCCATGACCTCGCGAGAGAAGTTTTCGTTCGGGTGTCGCTTGCGATTCGAGTTGCTGTCGAGCCAGACCAGCATCGCGACATCGCGCGCCATGCCGTGCAGCACGCGACGAAAGCTGCCCAGCGACTCGCGTCGCAACAGATCGTTTTGAGCGGCCATCAGCGGCACTGAATCGACCTTCGCGTTCGAAGTCGCGAAGTGGTTGTGCCACAGCAGCGTCAGCTTCTCGACCAGCGGATTGGCCGACGCGGCCATCCGATGCAACCACCACGACTTCAAATCCAGGATGCTGCCGCTATCAATCGCCGCCTGCCGGAGCAGCGAATCGGCTTTCACAAACTCCGGGCTTTCCGGCTGCGGCGTCAGCAGCCGCTCGAGCGTCTTGTCCATCCCCGCGTCCGTGGCCTGCTGAATGTCGTCCGCGGAGGCTCCGAAGCCACTCCGCCACAGCAGGTGAGTCGCCTCACGCCGCGACCAGGCGACATCGGCTCGCTGCATCAATTCACTGCTCGCGTTCGGCATGAGGCGTCTCCCGACCCAATTCGTGACGGAAGCAGTACCTTCATCGTCGAGGAGAAGTTTCGCGTAAAATACCAACCATGGCCGAGTGATGTCACGTCCCCAAGATCATTTAGGCCCACTGGACTCCTCTGCTTTCGAAAGTTGTTGCAGTTGAGTCAAGTTTTCGCGGGCGAGAGGAATAAGGTAAAAATAGGGTTGTTCTGGGATTTGAGTTGATCCCATCCGTGTGGCCTTCTGATCCGTGTGGGACTGAGTTGCCAGGGCTTGACCGATCTCAAAGAACGCCGACCCACACGGATAAGAAGGCCACACGGATGGGAGCAAGACCTCGACACCCTGAGCCTGACCGGACACTTCAATTCACTTCGCGTCTTAGATGGCGTGAGCGCTTACCACATAAAGTGCCTGTCCTTTCTTTTTCCTCCTTTCTTTTTCCTTTCTGTCGTTCGTTCTGTCTTCGGCCTTCTATCCTCGGACGAGAGTGATTGACGCCAGCGGACAATGAAATGATGATGATTCCGCGATTGACTCAGTCACCAACTCCACCACAGCGGTGTTCTCATGAAAATAGCTCTCGCCACATATCGCGATGGCCAACTGGAATTCGATGACGGCGTGGATTGGCCGGAGGGAACTCGCCTTGAAGTTCATCCCCTTCAGACCACAGTCGGTATGGCTGAATCCGCGTGGCCAACGACTGCGGATGGCATCGCGGCGTTGCTGAAACGGATGAATGAACGCGAGCCCTTGGAAATGGCCGACGCCGACTTCGCCGCGTGGGAAGCCGAGCGGCAATCCGAGAAGCAGCGGCAAAAAGAGTTCACTCGCCAATCGTGGACTCAGGCGGTGACACGCCTTTGAGACGCTACCTGCTCGAGACCGGCGCGGCCGCCGATTACGTGTTTCGCCGTCGCGGCGTCTTTCAAAAAGCGAGCGAAGCCACCGCACTCGGCCATCGGGTTGGCATCTGTGTTCCGGTCTTGCTGCAATATGGTCGAGTCATCGAGCAAGCAGGTGTCATCAGTGGCATTCTTCGGGTTCAATAAACATGCCGACGGCAATCGCACGCTCCAAAAGAAAAGTCGAATACGGCGACTTTCAGACGCCACCGGCATTGGCTCGCGAAGTGTGCCGCACATTGGCGACATTGGACGTGCGACCGGCAGCGATTCTGGAGCCGACTTGTGGTCGAGGTTCATTGCTCGAAGCAGCAGCGGACGTGTTTCCTGACGCGGATCAAATCGTCGGGTTCGATGTGAATCCAGATTATGTGGCTTGGACTCAACGACAATTCGAGCGATTTCAGACTGTGAAGAAGGTTGTCATCGAGGCATCAGACTTCTTTGAAACAGACTGGGTGGAGCGCCTCGCGCGGCTCAACGAACCGTTGCTCCTCATTGGCAATCCGCCTTGGGTGACGAACTCCACGCTCGGCGGCCTGGGAAGCGGCAATCTGCCGGAGAAGAAAAATTCACAGGGGCTTCGAGGTATCGAGGCTCTCACCGGCAAGAGCAACTTCGACATCTCGGAATGGATGCTGTTGCGCATGATCGAGTGGATGCGAGGTCGCGACGTGACTCTGGCGATGTTGTGCAAAACCGCCGTTGCCCGGAAAGTTTTGCAAAGAGGTTGGTCGAATGATGCGGCTTGGTCGGCCGCGTCCATTTACGGCATTGATGCTTTGAAATATTTCGAGGCGGCAGTTGATGCGTGCTTGTTGGTGATTCGATCCACCACCGACGGCAAGCGAGCCGAGCCGACTGCGGCGGTGTTTGAGACTCTGAATTCCACCAAGCCATCCGCCATGATTGGTCTGCGAGATGGAGTTCTTGTCGCCGACGTTGCGGCATACGAGCACTGCCGACATTTGGCCGGCCGAAGTCCAATCGCGTGGCGTTCTGGCGTGAAGCACGATTGCTCGAAGGTGCTGGAACTTCGCCGCGAAGGGGATCGTTTTCGTAACGGACTTGGCGAGCTGGTTTCCCTGGAACCACAATTCGTCTTTCCGATGCTCAAGAGTTCGGACATCGCTCAAGGCAAAACAACGACGAACCGCTGGATGCTCGTCACTCAGCGATCCATCGGCGAGGACACGTCCGAGATGGCACACTCCGCACCAGAGACATGGGACTACCTATCGCGGGCGTCCGCGGTTTTCGGTATTCGGAGTCGGCGAGTACACGTTCACGCCCTGGAAGGTGGCGATCTCCGGTTTCTACAAACGATTGACTTTTCAATTGATCGGTCCAGCCGCTGATCGGCCGGTTGTGCTCGACGACACCTGTTACTTCTTGCCATGTGATTCCGAAGAGCAGGCGCGAGTGATTTCCGAAATGTTGAATTCCGAATCCGCTCAGCGATTTCTTACGTCGATTGTCTTTTAGGATTCCAAACGGCCCATCACGATCGACCTGCTCCAACGTCTAAACCTCGCCAAGCTCAGCGAGCAACTGGACTGTGCGCTGCCACTCTTCCGAACGCCTGTAGACCGAAACTCGCCACAAAACGGTCAGCGCCGATTGTTTTAGTAGGAACAGTGTGCATGTCATGACCATCGTCGTTGTGAATTTTGCCCCGCAAAACAAGCCATCGATTAACAAATGGACCTGTCCCCTTTTCAGTCCTGCCCCTTTTCAGTCCCCCCCCTTTTCAGTCCCCAGTCCCTTTCAGTCCCCAGGCTCCAACGCGTTTGTGAACTTCGCCTTGGCGCGTTCGGGATGCTGTTGTACATACACGTTTTAATGGTTGCTTGGATTGGTCGCGAAGCGACCGTCTGATGAGCCTTGCGGTCGTGACGTCACACCGAGCAATTTCGAGCCAAATTCTTGATCATGGAGGACTCAGCCAATGGCTTTTTCTCATTTCCTTGCGCGACTCACCGGCGGCCATCTTCGCCCGAACCGTCGCCAGTTCTCGTCGATTAGCGGTCAAGTTGAAACGCTGGAACAAAGAGCCGTGCTCACGGAGTTGACCGGCCATGCCGGTGGTCAGTTTTGGAATCCTGGAAGCAACTCCGATGCCGCCTCTTCGCCAGTGACAACGGGCATGGAAACCAACCAAATCACTTTTGGGTCTGCGGATTTCGATACGCCTCCGAGCAGTTTGTCGTTTGTGCCGGCTGCGACTCTCGACTTCGAGGTCGGCCAAGTTGTCTCGTTAGGTTCCCTGACTTTCTTCAACGGCATTGTCGGATGGGGAACTGCCATCGACTCCATCGACCTCAATGTGTCGATTGATTTCAACGAACCGTTGGGCATTAGCCAGCAGATCTTTCAAATCCCGCTGGGAATCCTCAACACGCTCAACACGGGCGATCCGATTGCGGATTCTGATTCTGTGTCGTTGACTCCGGGGACAACCGTCGGAACTTTCACGGCGGCCGATGGAAGCGAGTATGCACTGGAATTGGTCGGATTCGGTGTTCCCAATCAAGGCGAAGCGGACTCACAACTGGTCGCTCAAGAAAATTCGTCGGCGTCAATCGAACTGCTCGTGCGAATTGTTCCAAGCGGTTCTGACATACCGTTCATTCAGAAGTCGGAATTTCAGACAAGCGATGAAGAACCAGCCGTCATTGCTTTCTCAAGCAACCCTCTCGATTTCCAGGACACGTTGACGATTGACGACAGCGAAGAGGTGCTGACTCAAGCGGAAGATGACGGTTTGGAGTCTGACAATGTGGGTGATGATTTGGACGACGCGACGAATCTTCAAGACACGGAACCCATCGTCGATGATCCGCTCGACACGAGTCTTTTGACGCTGGATGACACTCAACCCAAGTAACGGCCATCACAAGATGAACTTGCTCAAGTCTTCGCTCTTCGTGATTTCTTCGAGCTTGGTGCGGACGTAATTGGCGTCGATGACGAGCGATTTTTGCTTGGCGTCGGGAGTCTCGGGGCCGGAAAAGGGGGCAGGTCCGACAGATCCTTTAAAAAGGCCCCATTAAAAAAAGCCCTGTCCGACCTGTCCCCTTTCCCGTCCGCTACCATTTCCGAGTGACGTCGCTCAACGTCATCGGCCTTTGCTTTTTGGGCGTCGACGTTTGGCGACAACGGGTTTGCGATGAATCGACTTCTTGGGCTTCGCGGGCTTGCGCGCGAGTTCGGTTCCATCCTCGGAAATCACGCACTCGAAGACTTCGACACCGGCTTCGCTGTACGTTTCGGGTTGAATCTTAAGCATCTCCATTCCCTTCTTTCGAAAGAACAACGAAAGGCTGCTCGGTGAGGACGCGATCTTCGCACACGAACTGCATGCGGTAAATCCCCGGTCGTCGAAACTGAGCCTGCAGAACTCGAAAAAAGACACGCAAGATTGGGCGGCGATGGGAGAGTTTGAGACTCCGAGGAAACGTACGGAACGTGATGCCACCATCCGGCCCAAGGCATTGTACCAGACCGGAAAAACTGCCGGTCTGGCCCGTCAGCGCGACGAAGACTCCCACACGCGTTTGCTGGTGTGGAAACGAGTGAGGCCGGATGGCATCGAACATGCCAAGCAAATGCGTCTTGCCTGATGGTTGATCGTGAACAACTTCGTCACACAGAAATAGCGAGACAAGTTTAGGAAAAATTGCCGTCACAAGACTCTTTCATAGTCATCAGGGGCTGCGGATTCAGGCCGTTCCGGCGGCTGGCGTCAAATAATTATCGACGTCGTTGCAGACGATCACGCCGTAGTTCACCGCTCCCAGCCAGCCGGACATGATGATGCCAACTGAGCCGGCGTGGAACAGGCCGCCGATTTGCTGCGGCAGTTCTTTGCTGACTTTCAGTCCCTCGAACTTCGTGCCGAACGACGCTCCGTTCCAGTGCCGTGTGTAGTGCTGGAAGGTGCGGGGGGTTGAGGCTTCAACGTGCTCGGCCTGCTCGCGGATGTCGGGGACGTAGCGTTGCAGGCAGTCGAGCGTTGTCTCGCAGAGGTCGCGCTTCTGAGCCTCGTAATCTTCGTCCGACAGCGGAGCCCAATCTTTGTAATTGGCGTTCGTGGATGAGACCACGACGAACCGATCGCTGCCGGGGCGAGTCGACGGATAATAAAACGAGAACGTGCGGCTGCTGACATGCTTGCTGAGCATTGCCTCGATGTCGAAACCTTGATGCTCGGAATGAAACAGCAAGTCGCCGCAGTAGTCGAAGCCGACTCCCGGCTTCAGGGCGATGTAGACTTGGCAACTGCTGTTGTTCAGCCGGACGGCCTTCGCCTCTTCCACGAATGACTTGTCGAAGTGCGACTCGCCCACCAGTTCGAGGATCGTCGCTTTAAGGTTCGCATTGGAGATGATCGCTCGGCAGCCTATCCTCTGGCCGTTGACCACGACGCCGGTCACGCGTCGCTGAGCATCGACCTCAATCCGCTCGACGAGGCTGCGAATGCGGATGTCGACGCCGTTCTTCTCCAATTCGGCCCGCATCTGCGAGACGAGCTTGTCAGTGCCTCCCTCGAACGTGAAGACCCCTTTGCTCATGAAGTTGGAAAAGACGATGCCGTAAGTGATGGCCGGGTCTTCCAGCGTGCTACCGTTGGCGTAAGCGATCGGCTCCATCAGCAGCCGCACGACGTCGCTGCGGCCGGGAAAGAATTCGTCGAATAGTTCGCGTGTCGTTTTGGACTGATCGTCAAAAAAATTCATCCCGCGAGCCGCGTCGAAGAATCGCTGTACAGTCTCGCCTGGAACTCGGAACTTCTCGATCAGTAGCCGCGTGAAGTCCTCGCGGTTGAACGTTGTTTCGAGCGAGAACTGCGGGTTCTCGAAGCGAATCCCCTTGAGTTGCACGATCGAATCCGCGATCTCTGGCGTCCAGTACTTGCGGCAGGACTTGATCATGCCGATTGGAAAGCCGTGCAACGAGATGTCAAAGATGTGCCCGCCGCTCCGTTTGAACCATGTGGCCATGCCGCCGAGCTGATAATGGTGCTCCAGCAACAACACGGAATAGCCAGCTCGGGCCAAGATATTGGCCGAGGTCAAACCGGCCAAACCGCTGCCAATCACGACGACGTCGTACTGGCTTTTGGCACCCTTCAAGAAATCTTTCGCCATCTCAATCCGCTCACCGCGACGAGGCACTCAAAGTCACTAACCCGACGCGCGAGCGAGGGCAAAGAATTCCTCGCTCGCGCGTCGGGTTGTGTGGGCGAGAGTGTAGGCAAGTTTCGGAGAGAGTCGCAAGCAGCCTCCCAGCGAGGTCATGTCGGCGATTTGGACATTTTCCTCAGCGCCGCGCTACACTCCGCCCCAGGAGGAACATTCATGCGGCTTCTGCGACTTGATCTGTTGGCGTTCGGTCCATTTACAGGTGTCACATTGCCATTCGATCAAGGCGAGCACGGGTTGCACGTGGTCGTCGGCCGCAATGAAGCAGGGAAGAGCTCCGCTCTGCGTGCTTTGCGAGGATTGTTGTACGGCATTCCAGTTCGGACGTCGGACAATTTCACGCATCCGAATGAATCGCTGCGAATCGGGGCGACCATTCGCGACGAACGCAGCGGCGTGCGAACCTTTCTGAGGCGCAAGGGGCTGAAGAAGACGTTGCGCGAATCCGACGACGAGACCGTGCTCGATGACTCCGTGTTGGGCGAGATGGTCCGCGGGCTGGACGAGGTCGCGTTTCAACAGCGGTATGGCTTGACTCATGACCAACTGACGGCCGGCGGCGCGGAATTGGCGGCCGGAAAAGGAGAGTTGGGTCAAACTCTGTTCGCAGCCGGAGCGGGGTTGCTCAATCTCGACGAATTGCGAACGCAGCTCAATGAGGAAGCGGAGTTGCTGTTCAAGCCACGCGGACAGAATCAGCGGATCAACCGGCTGCTGACCGAGTATCGTGAACTTCGCGGCCGGCTGTCCGATTGGAACAATCACCACAGTTCGGTGATCTGGCAGCAGCAGTCCGAAGCGAAAATGGCTGTCGAGCGGCAGCGAGCGGAACTCGAACTGCACCTCCAGACAAAGGAGGCTGAAAGGCAACGGCTCGATCGCCTGCGACGAGCTCTGCCACGGATCGTCGAGCGGCGCCGCTTGCAGCGCGACCTTTCCGTCGTCTCCAACGCACCGCGACTCGCTTCCGATTTTGCGGAACGCCGTCATGCCGCTACCACTCAACAACAGATCGCGCGACAGGCGCTCGATCAGGCTCAAGCCGCGCTCACCAGCATCGACCGCGAATTGGCCGAGCTGTCTCCGTCGTCCGCACTGCTCGCGGCCGATGCCGACATCCGGCAGGCGGCTCAGGAGCTGAGTCTGCTCCAAAAAGCCGAGCAGGATCGACCTCAACTGACGAAGCGTCGCGATGAACTTCGGGTGGATGGCGCGCGGTTGCTGCGCGATTTATGGGGCGATGCCGCGGCTGCTGGTGACGCGAAGACGTTGACTGGTTTCGGTCTGAATGCGGCTGAGCGGGAAGCATGGTCTTTGCAAAAGTCGCGAGCGCGCGAGTTGAGTGTGGAACAGACCAAGCTTTCGACAACGCTCGCTCACGCGGAAACTCGTGCCGCGAACATCGCTCGTGAGCGGCGGCGCGTTGATGCTGCGATTCAGGAGTCTGCGCCCGAAGCCGATGAAACCGAGCTGAGCGTCGCGGTCCAGGAAGCTCAGCGGCACGGTCACCTCACTGCTGATTTGACTCGGGCACGCGATGAACTTGCCGAGCTGAATCGTGAAACGCAGCTCGGCCTGCAACAGCTCGCTGGTTGGTCTGAATCGTTGGACGACTTAGAAACCACGCGGCTGCCAAGTTTCGAAACGATCGAACGCTTCGAGCAATCGCAGCGCGACGCCGACACGCAAAGCAACCGCTGGTCCGAACGGCGTGCCGAATTGAGTCAACAATCGAACGAACTCGACCGCCAGATCGGCGACTTTCGCAAGCAACATGACCTGCCGACCGAAGAGGATTTGCGCCACGCGAGACAAGTCCGCGATGATGCCGTGCGCCAATTTCTCCACCGACCCAGTGTTGGTGGTTCCATGCCTTATGGCTACGTGATTCCTGATTCCAGTGAAGTAGCAACAAGGCAGCAAGCCACCGACACAGGGACGGTGGGGATAGAAGAGATCGAGCGACTCATTGCGGAGGCCGACCGCATCGCCGACCGCTTGCGTCGCGACGCGGGGCAGGTCACGCAACTCACCGCTTGGCTGGCGGAGCGGCAAGGGCTTTCCACTCGAGTTGGCGAGGCGGACGAATCCCTCGCACAGGCGGAAATGAGTGCGGCACAGCTCAAAGAGGAATGGCTGGCCGAGTGGCAACCGCTCGATATTGAGCCGCTGACGCCACGCGAGATGCGTCGCTGGCTGGAACAAGCGGTGCGTCTGCGAGACCTCGCGGCACAACAGCGCCGGCAAGCGGCGATCGTTTCGCAACTTGAGGAATTGCAGTATCAACTCGCACGCCAGTTGGCGGCCGCGCTCAATCCGCCAGAGCGTAACCCGCGCTCACCGAGAGCGGGATCATCGAGTATTCATACGACGGCGAACATGGCACTTGGCGAGAGCACGCTACGCTCCGACGCACCGACACGAACCGCGCGACGCGAACCGCGTCGCCGCAAGGTAGCCGTTGGAGCCAGCCTGTTCCCTGATGAGTCGCGCTCCGATTTCAACGATGACCGGCGGGACAATTTTGCCGAAGTGATCGCCGTCGGAAAAATCACACACTGCGCAGACATTGTTGACACGCGAGATTCGCTTCCCGAATTGCTGCAACAAGCGAAACAACACTTGGACGAAAACCAGCAGCGCCGCATCTCACAGCAGCGGCTGGAGCAGGAACGCCGTTCGTGGCACCAGCAGGACGAAACAGTTCAAGATGAATTGCGACGCACAAACGCCGAACTCACTCGCTGGCAACGCGAGTGGCAAGACGTCATCGAACACTTGCGACTGCCGACGGGGACGACTCCAGAAACAGTGGGGTATGTACTGGAACAACTCGATCGCGCGGCGGCCTTGTCGCGCGAAGCCGACGAACTGCAAAGCCGCCTCGAATCGCTCGACGCCGATCAACAACGCTTCGCAACGCTGGCGGCAAAGCTCATCGCGCGAGTGAGCGGCACGGCGCTAGCCGCCGGTGGTTTGCCTGTGGATTCTACAATCACGACACCGGTGGCTAGCGACATTCCGCTCAAAGTCAGCGCCAGTGATCTGTATTCCCACGTCACGCAACTGCACGAGCGACTGACGACCGCGCAGTGCGAGGCGGCTCGGCGGCAACAACTCGAACGGCAGCGGCAGATCGAACAGCAACGGCGGCAGCAGTCTGAGCAGTTGCTCACTGAATCCAACACGGAGCTGAGCGTGCTTTGCCGCGAAGCAGGTTGTGATTCACCGGAACTGTTGCCCGCGATCGAGCAGCAAGCAGCGCAGCGCGCGGAGTTTGACCGGCTGTGGCAACTCTGCGAGCAAGATTTGCAAGCGCTTGCCGCGCCGCAGACGCTGGATGCATTTCTGGCCGAAGTGGAACAGGTGACAGCAGAAGAGTTGTCCACGCTGCAAGCGCAGTTGACCGACGAAGTGACTCGGCTGCGCAGTGAAGTGAAGCAACTGAATCAGCAGGTCTGGCAGGCTCAGCACACATTTGCGGAATGGACCGGCGGGGACGACGCGGCGGAGATGGATGAGCAAGGTCAGCAGTTGTTGGCTAAGCTTCGTTCAGAATCGGAGCAATTTCTCCGCGTGCGGCTGGCCTCGCTGATCTTGCAACGTTCGATCGAACAGTACCGCGAGAAGGCTCAAGGCCCAATCTTGCAACGGGCAAGTGACCACTTCACCGAGTTGACGCTCGGTTCGTTCCGTGGTCTGCGAGCTGACTACGACCATCGCGGCGAGGCGGCGATCGTCGCGCTCCGCCCCGACGGGAAGCCGTTGCGAGTCGAAGGACTCAGCACTGGCACGCGCGATCAACTCTATCTGGCCCTGCGGCTGGCAAGCCTCGAACACGACCTGGACCATCACACGCCGCTGCCGTTTGTTTTAGATGACATCTTGATCCAGTTCGACGATCAGCGCGCGGCCGCCGCACTACGAGTACTGTCACGTTTGTCGCGCCGCACACAGGTGATCTACTTCACGCACCACGAGCACCTGGCTGAACTGGCTCAACAAGCGGGTGAGCCAGGAACCGTGTTTGTGCAGAAGCTGGAAAGTCGGTGTTAGATGAAACTCCCCCACCGACCCCATGTCGGTGGTTTAATGCCTTATGGCTACGTACTTCATCGGAAGATTCGGTAGCAATAAGGCATGACACCATCGACACGGGGTCGGTGGTTTAATGCCTTATGGCTACTTACTTCATCGGGAGATTCGGTAGCAATAAGGCATGACACCACCGACACGGGGTCGGTGGGGGAAATCTCTCTGCAAAGGAAACCTCCATGAACGCGCTTGAAACGGTCAATCAGTACGTCCTCGAAGCGGCTCAGAGTTTGAAGCTGAATGACGCGCTGACTTCTTTCCTGATAACGCCCGATCGGCAACTGCGCGTCGAAATTCCGATCATTCGGGACGACGGGCAGCTTCAGGTTTTCATTGGCTATCGCATTCAGCACAACGATTCGCGCGGACCGTTCAAAGGAGGCTTGCGGTATCACCCGGACGTGACCGACTCGGAAGTTTGTGCTCTGGCCTCATTGATGACGTGGAAGACCGCCATCGTGGATGTCCCCTTCGGCGGCGCGAAGGGAGGCATTCAGGTCGATACCAAACAGCTCTCGAAGCTGGAGTTGGAACGGCTGACGCGGCGGTTCACCGACATCATCGATCCGATCATTGGTCCGAACATCGACATTCCGGCTCCCGACGTCGCTACGAATGAGCAGACGATGGCGTGGATTATGGACCAGTACTCGCGGAGTCACGGTTACACGCCGGCGATCGTCACGGGGAAGCCGGTGTCATTGGGCGGCTCGGAAGGGCGCGCCGCGGCGACCGGCCTGGGCGTCGCGTTCTGCACCCGCGAAGCGTGCCGCACGTTTGGTATCGACTTGCAGGGAGCCACGGTGGCCATTCAAGGCTTTGGCAAAGTGGGATCGCACGCGGCATTGGCCTTGCGAGACATGGGCGCAATGATCATCGCGATCAGCGATGTCGCGGGAGGTCACTTGAACCGGATTGGAATCGATCTGGACGAGGCGCTGCGTGTGCATTCCGCGGGAGGCTCGATACATGATCTGCCTGGCCGTGAGACAATCTCGAATGCCGAATTGCTGGCACTCGATTGCGACGTGCTGATTCCTGCCGCAATGGAAGACGTTTTCACCGAGACGAACGCGGGATCGGTGCAGGCCAAACTGATCGTCGAGGGCGCGAATGCCCCGAGCACGTTTGAGGCGGATCGCATCTTCGAACAACGCGGCATCCGCATCGTGCCCGATGTCTTGGCAAATGCGGGAGGCGTGACGGTCAGCTACTTCGAGTGGGTACAAAATCTACAGCAGTTCCGCTGGGAATTATCGGAGGTCAACGAGCGACTCGAACGGCGAATGATCAAAGCGTTTCATGCCGTGAAGGACAAAGCCGATCAACATCAAATCACGCTGCGCCGAGGAGCGTTCTTACTCGGCTTGGAACGAGTCGCCGATGCAACTCGCCTGCGCGGCTTCTGAAACTCCAGACTGCATGCGCAGGGGCGGTCATTTCGGGACGGTCGCAGTGTTAAGTGCGGGATGTCAGTCCCGCTTTGGATTGCCTTCTCTTGGTTGCCTTCCCTTTGGATTTGTTCGCTCACTCCCCCGACGATCCAAATCTGTGCTGACACACAGCACTCGATCCACTACTTTTTCACTTGATTCTTACATGACCGTCTCCAAGGTGACTGTATGACGATCATCGTTCTGGGTTCGATCAATACCGACTTGGTGATTCGTTCGGGGACGCTGCCTCAGCGAGGAGAGACGGTGCTCGGCGGCGAGTTCTATCGCGCGGCGGGCGGCAAAGGGGCCAATCAGGCGGTCTCCTCCGCGCGAGCCAGTCGTGAGCCGGTCACGTTTCTGGCCGCGGTCGGAGACGATGTGTTCGGCCAAGAATCGTTGGCGGCATTGCGGCGGGAGAACCTGGATTGCCGCTTCATCCAAGTGATTCCCGGACAACCGTCGGGAGTCGCTCTGATTCTGGTCGATGAGGGCGGGCAGAACTTGATCAGTGTCGCATCGGGAGCCAATCTGCATTTGCGTCCCGAACACGTTCACGCCGTTCCGGTCGAAGTTTGGCTGGCATCACGCGTGTTCGTCGCGTGTTTGGAATCGCCGCTGGAAACAGTGCTGGCGGGATTACGCCGCGCGAAACAAAACGGCCTGACGACGATCCTCAACCCTGCCCCCGCGGATCGAGAGATTCTGTACGCCGTGGGCCTGCGCCTGATCGACGTCTTCACGCCGAACGAGTCCGAAGCCGCGCTGCTCACCGGCCACGCGGTGAACAGCGCCGCTAATGCCGAAACGGCCGCCCGGCAACTTCAGAAGGCAGGCTGCTCACGAATTATTATCACGCGCGGCGAGCATGGATGTTGTGTCCTTGATGGCGAGCAGATGTCACACATTCCCGCCGTGCCGGTCGAGGCGGTGGATGCGACGGCGGCGGGCGACGTCTTCAACGGAGTGCTGGCCGTCGCGCTGGCCGAAGGCCGAACGCTGCTTGATGCCGCTCGCTGGGCCAGCACCGCAGCCGCGATCTCGGTCACTCACCGCGGAGCACAGCCATCAATCCCGACTCGCGAAGTCATCAACCGCAATGCCGGCATCGGCGGTGACGGTATTCGGACTTGATCACTATGTTCAAAATTCTGATCGTCTGGAATGCTTCGCCCTCGCTGGCGCTTCGAGTTACTATGCTAGGGCGGCGCGATCCGCAGAATCTTTCCGATGAATCCTGTCATAAAGTCCCGCCATGTCCTTGATCCGTCCTGATATCGACCGCATTGATGGTTACGTCCCCGGCGAACAACCGCAGGATTCCGGCTGGACGAAGCTCAACACGAACGAGAACCCGTATCCACCGTCACCGCGAGTCGCTGAAGCGATCACTCACGCGGCGAATGGGCGGTTGAATGTGTACCCGGACCCGCTGGCCACACAGGTCCGCAAGCAAGTTGCCGAGCTGTTCGACGTCGATCCCGATTGGGTCATCCCCGCCAACGGCAGCGACGAGAACTTGACGATCATCGCTCGCACGTTCGCCGACGCGAGCGACATTATCGTGTATCCGTACCCGAGCTACATCCTGTACGAGTCGCTCGCCGACATCCAGGGAGCTAAGCACCAACGGATTCTGCTCAATCCGGATTGGTCATGGAATTGGCCTGAGACGGCATCGGTGATCGACTCGGCGAAAGTGGTCTTCGTACCGAACCCGAACTCGCCATCAGGAAATCGTTGGTCCGACGAGGATGTCGTGCGGCTCGTCCCGCCGCGTGGAGTTCTGGTGCTCGACGGAGCCTACGCTGATTTCGCCGACCGCCTCTGTAATCCAGGCCCTTGTGGCCAGGAGGATTTGGCCAAGAAAAAATCGGAATCAACCGACCCACAAGGGGTCAGACTACTGAAGGGAGACGTCGGCCGACGAATCATCGTGACGCGGACGCTCAGCAAGTCATACAGCCTTGCCGGCATTCGCTCTGGATTCGCAATCGCGCATCCGGATCTGATCGCCGCGATGCGAAAGGTCAAGGACAGTTATAACTGCGACAGCCTGACGCTGGCCGGCACGCTCGCTGCGCTGCAGGATCAAGACTGGATGTTGGCCAACGTCGCTCGTATTCAGGCAACTCGCGCTCGGCTGACCGAATCGCTGACAAGACTTGGCTTCGACGTCGTCCCCAGTCAAGCAAACTTTGTCTGGGCCACACGAGCGACAGGCGGACATTGTGAGGTTTTCGAGAACCTCAAAGCTCAGAAGATTCTCGTCCGTTACATGCGGTTCGCAGACGTGCCGTTCGCGCCGAATGGCCTGCTCGACGGCCTGCGAATCACGGTCGGCACCGACGAAGAGATTGATCGATTGTTGGAAATGCTGGCTCATTTGCTCTGAACGGATTCTCGACCAAATCAGTCACTCGCTTCTTTGCGGCCGTGCGACTTTGCATCGAAGTCAGTCCGAATAATTACACCTCGGCGAACAGTTTCTCTAACGGAACTGTGTGTGTGACGAGCTCGACGCGGTATTGATTGTCCTTCAGGCCGCCGGCGGCAAGCAGAGTTAAAAACAACGTCTTGCGCGTGCCGGTAACTTCGCGGAAAGTTCGCAGCTTGCGCTGAAGCTCGGCGGCGTACGCCTTGTCGATGGTGAATGGGCCTTCGGAGAATTTCATCTCACAGACATTGATGCAGCCGTCGGCGCGATCGATGAGCAAGTCGATCTGAGCACCTTGTTCCTGGCGGGTGGTCGGACGGTAAGCCCACGACGATTCGCTCGTCTCGATGCCGGCGATTCCCAGTGCTTGCCGGATTTGCGGGAGGTGCTTGAAACAGACGCTCTCATAGGCGTATCCGCTCCAAGCCTTCCAGGACGGCGACTTCGACTTGGTCAGCCAGATGTTTTTAGCAACGCCGCGATGGCTCTCGATCCAGTTGAGATAGAACAGCGAATACTCGTCGGCCAGCCGGTAGAGAGTGTCCTTGCGATCCTTGCCAAACGGCAATACGCGTGTGACGAAGCCCGCCTCAATGAGTTCATCCAGCAGCGCGGTGATGGTGCCGCCGGTCGCGACCTCGGCGGCGGCGAGCACTTCGTTGCGAGTCAGTCCGCGACGCATCTGAGCCATCGCTCGCACCACACGGATGTGGCGGTCAGAATGATCGAACAGCGACGAATACAGCCGCTGAAATTCGTCGCGCAGCAGTCCCGTTGGCGAAAAGCACAGCCGGTCAATGTTCTGAGCCGCCGACAGGCTGCCATCCACTTCCTTCAAATAGTGTGGAATGCCGCCCATCGCCATGTACAACTCGACAACATGTCGCAGGCCCAAATCAACGCGACGACTGCGGAGGAATTGCAGCGTCTCGGCCAGTGTGAACGGCTCCAGTCGAATGCGTCGCGTCAGCCGATTGTGCAACCCGCCTCGATTGTGAACGATGTTGTGAATCATCCACGAAGCCGCTGAACCGCACACGACGACAATCAGGTTCCGTCGTTTTGACGCCCACGAGTTCCAAAAGTGATCCAGCGCCATCAGAAATCCGGATCGCCGTGTGGCCAGCCATGGCAACTCATCAATGAAGACGACGTGCTTGCGACTGGTTCCCAGTGACGTCAGATACTCGTCGAGTTGATTGAAAGCCTCGATCCATGTTGTGGGCACGTCCCAAGTTTTCTTCCGTCCCAGAGACGCCTGAGCCAGCGCTTTCGCGAAGTTTTGCAATTGCTGATTGACGGTGGCTCCATGTGCTCCACTGAATTCGAGTCGCAGTTGTTCTGCGAAGAACTCGCGAATCAAGAACGTCTTGCCGACACGCCGGCGTCCATAGATAGCGATCAACTCCGGGTCATCGGAGCGTAAAGCTCGGTTCAAGACTTCACACACATCGGCGCGTCCCACAAATTGGCCCATGTTTGAGCTCTCCACGACTAATCGAGATCCACCAACGTCGTTGCGCGAAAGTCTAATTCGGCCAAATCATAGTCGTGGATGCCTGATTTGGCCACTTAACGATCTAAGTCAGCCAAATCGTTGCTTTTGAAACGTGATTTGGCTGGATATGAAGCGATGTCGAATTCACCCGCTTCCAACTCACGAATCAGGAAGGGTGTCTTGTTGACTCGTCGAAGCCATATAAAAGCGATCATTCGAGGTTTCGCTCGCACGCATCAGTGGTTTCACAGATGGCTTGACCCGATGCCCAATGTTCTCAATGAGCGATCGACTGGTCTGCCGCGTTCATTCGTCATATTTGCCTAATCTGGCCAAATCAGGGTCTTTGAGCAATGATTTGGCCGAATAGGAGTCTAAGTCAGCCAAATCTCGTTCCTGAGAATATGATTTGGCTGGATAGAAAGAAAACCAAAAGGCCCGTTGCTTCTGAATGTCGCTCTGATCTCCGGACAGTTAAAACGGACCTCAGCGTCTAAATGACCGTGCGTGATCAGTGTCGATCCGGGGTCGGGTCTTCAGATTTCATTTTTCGCCCCGTGCCGACCCAAAATGCACTTCGCAAAACGAATTTCCAGAGGGATGCGGTTTCACTCTGGAATGCGAAAAATGAAAATTAGTGGGTAAGGGAGAGGGGAACAGGTCGGACAGGTCCATTTCAATTCAAAACGAATAGAGACGGTCAGATTCCTTTTTTCCCTTTTGTTCTCTCCCGCTCGAGTTCGCCTGACCGCAGTCGTTTCAGGCGTTGCGCCAGCCATGCCGCGTCCTCGTTCAATCCGAGGCGGCGATAGACGACCATCAATTGACCGTCACGTTCCAGCGGGTCGAAACCGATGCTCTGATGCAGCTTTCGCAAGCAGACCGGGCAGGCGTGAAGCGGACGAGAATCGCTCTCGGCTAAGTTGTTGCTGCCGTTCACGACGCAATTGAAAAACGTGCAATGCTGGATGCCAAACATGTGGCAGGTCTCGTGAGCCAGCGTCCCGCAACTGCGCCGCAGGATCAGTGTATCGACGTCGCGCGGGCGAGGATCGTCGAAGAACATGGGATCGAACCGAGCAAAGCTATAGACGCCAACGCGTTTTCGCAGCGTCGCCTGACCGAAAACATAATTCCAATCTGGGCTGGGATACAAATCCGTCAACGTGATACCCAGCAAACAGTAGGCATCCTCCGGCAGGCGTTGTCCCAATAGTTTCAGCAAATCGCCCGTCAGCCATTGCGGCTTGTTCGTGTTCGAGTTGATTCGCGAAGTGACTTGATCGTCGGCGAGCGTCAGCATCGGTAACAGCTTGGTTTCGAGCGTGAAATAGGCCGCTGTGAATTCTCGCAGGGGTTCCAGTTGCGACGCTCGCGGCCCAGCGAATTCGCCCAACGGCTGCAAATAAATAGTGTGCCGATCTTTGTTCGGCCGGTTGGGTAACGCCTCGACGAACTGGTCAAAGGTCTGGCCACCTTCGTGATGCTTTGCCAGCCAATCGCTCGGTCCCGGCTCCGCAATCGGTGCGAAGTCATCGCCGGGATCGAATACGCGCTGCAATGCTGGGCTGAGTTTTCGGAGGTCGCCAATCGCCACTTGGCGTTCTTTTGCCGTCGGCGGTTTGAATTTCAGCAGCACATCGGCATCCGCCTCGCTGAACGATCTCAGTCGCAGCCAAACTCCCAAAAGCAACGCAACAACGGCGACTCCCGCCACCCAAACACGACGTCGCATGAGAGCCTCCCTCTCTGTCGCGCGATCATTTTTGCGTCCAATAGTCCACGACGCAGACGTCCTCGACGTGCGGGCCGACGATCTTCACGAAGTCCTTGTGAGCCGCATGCGGCAAGTAGGCATCGCGCCCCTTTTCGTCGGCAAACGTCACGAAGAAGCAGTGAGAAAAGCCTTTGGACTTTCCTTCGGGACTGACGTCCGTACCCCACTCGAAGTCGCGGATTGCATCGATCTTGCTGGGTAAGCCCCGAAATGCCTCCTCAATCTGTTTGATCTGATCTTTGGTCGTCCCCTCTTTGAACTTGAAGAGCACAACGTGCCGCAGCAGCTTTCGTGGGACTTCCTTCTGTTCAGCCGAGGTGGGGTTGCTGTGGATCATGCTGAAAACTCCCGCCATTAACACCGCCGAAACGGCGGCCGTCCAAATCGTCGAACGCATAGTTGATTCCCTGTGGCGCACGCGGCTCGCGTGCGCTTCTAAAAAAACAACGCACGCGAGC
>JAYVSP010000958.1:0-3333 GCA_043775215.1 Planctomyces sp.
CGACCCGACGGCCGAAGAGAATCTCGAACGTCCCTGCGGCCGCGGCATCATGCTGATCCGCTCGTTCATGACGCGAGTCGAGTACAACGCGAAGGGAAACCGCGTGGTCCTAGAGAAGCGACGCACGGTCCCCTGATCGTGACGCGAGTTTGTTGCCCTTGGTCATGCTTTGACCAGGGGCCATCAACCCAATGACTCCGGAAGTCACAGCACTTTCTCAATTGTCTCACGCAGCACGGCTCCCGATTTTTGGAGGGCCATTTTTTCCTTGGGCCACAGGTCCACTTCGATCACTCCGAGAACGCCCTTGCGGCCGACGACGGTCGGCACCGAGATGGCCACGTCGCGCAGGCCGTAGGCTCCCGTTTGCAGCGAACTCACCGGCAGGATGCGGCGTTGATCGAGGGCGATCGAATGAATGACATCGGCGATCGAGACTCCGACCGCGAAGCCGGCTCCACCCTTCTTCTTGATGACTTCCGCACCACTCCCGCGCGTCTTCTTCTCGATGTCGGCGATCAATTGAGAGTTCACGCCGGGATACTTTTCGAGCGGCAAACCGGCGATTTGAGCGGCCGACCAGATCGGAACCATGCTGTCGCCGTGTTCGCCGTAGATCGTCACATCGACCTGAGTCGGCGGGACATCCAGACGTTGAGCGAGCAGGCTTCGCAATCGCGTCGTATCGAGCACCGTGCCGAGGCCGATCACCTGCGACGCAGGCAACCCGAGTTCCTTGATCGCCAAATAGGTGAGTACATCGACCGGGTTCGAGACCACGAACACAATCGCGTCTTTGCGCAGACCGCCCGATTTGAGTTCGGTCAGGATGCCTCGGAACAGAGTCACGTTGCGACCGATCAGATCGAGACGGCTCTCCTCCGGCTTGCGTCGCAGCCCGGCGGTGATCACCACGCAATCACTGTCTGCGCACGATTTCATGTCACCCGACGTGATCTTCTGATCGGCGAGAATGCTCGCGCCGTGCAGCAGGTCCAACGCCTGGCCTTCGCACGCCTCCTGATTCACATCCACCAAGTGAATGTGCTTCACGATCTTCCCGGACTGCAACGCAAACCCGGCACACGACCCGACCAGACCGCCACCGCCGATAATGCTGACTTTCATGATCGCCTCTTATGTCTCTCGTAGGGTGGGACACGCCCCGTTCGGGCGTTGGCTCACCATGTTGAAAACTCTCGACTCATGGTGGGCCAGCGCGGCGAAGCGCCGCTGGTCCCACCCTACAACTTACTCAACCGCCTCAATGACATCGCGCCACCGCTTGGGGACGCGGTTCCACGTTGCGACGTATGTCGTCTCCAACGGGATATCAATGTAGTAATCATTGCTTAGAAACAGTGGCATGTTCGGCAAAGGCTCTCCCAACCCGATTGGCTCGAACCACGCGACCGGTGGAACATCGGCGCAATACGACGAAACCCCATAAGGCTGTTCTTCGGTAACTCCATGAGCAACGCTTTGGATGTGCTCCCAAAACAGGGCGTGAACACCTCGTGGATCGTGTACTTGTGGCCGATGAAGGTCGATGACCAGTGAATGGCAGCCTCGGTCAGTTGCCTTGAACAGTTTCTCGACGAATTTCTCGACAGCTTTCTCAGTGGTTTTGTTCCCCAGTGACACGATCTCCACTAGGGCGACGATCCGATCCCCGTTGGCATGGCGAACGGCCACGTGATCCGCGCGGGTCGCATAGATGTCCACCTCGGACAGTTCCCTGTAGCGAACCTGAGGAGGTCGTTTTGACAAACTGAGTACGTTCGAACCGCTTGCCAACGTGTCGTTGTAGTCGCCCCTTTGTTCAAGCGGTTCTTGCAGTGTCAGTACATCCGGAATCAGCCCCTTCGCCGCTTGCTCAGCGAGCGCGTAAAACCCTTCCGGGAGCAGGCCGTCATTCAACGCATTCCGAATCTCGATAATCCAAGATTGATGAAAGTCATGGAAGTTTCCCGCGACGACCTTGGACCAGTCATGAATCGGCATCGTGAGACCTCATCTCTGAAGAGCGGCATTGAAATTCTCAACCACGTTCAGATTCTACTGAAGTCAGCTCACTTGCTCATCGCCGCCACCACTTGTTCCGTGATGAGTCTCACGAGCGTTTCCATGTCCGGCTCAGACTTCGATCCGCTGTTGACGGCACTGATGATCGGAGCGGCTCCGGTGATCGCGTTGCCGGAAGCGGCCTTCTGGCGTTCGAGGTAGCCGGGGTAAATCGGGGCTGCTTCGAAGGCTTTTTGTTCGGGCATCTTTTCCTTGTAGCCGTCGCGGAATGCCGTGTTGCTGCACAGGTCGCAGTCCTCGACATGGAAGCGAGGATCGTCGAAGCCGAGCTTCTTCTTCAGGTCGAGCAGTTCGACAGACTCACGCTCGTTGAGATACGTCACGCGGCCGAGTTGCTTCGACAGCAGCAGGATGCGGCAGTAGGCGTCGAGGATCTCGGTCTTCCAATACGCCTCTTCAATGGTCTTGCCGAACGTCACCGTGCCGTGGTTGGTGAGGATGATCGTGTTGACTCCGTTCGCCAAGAATGGAACCACCGTGTTGGCGAAGGCGTGGCCACCGGGAGTCTCATACGGCGCGATCGGCACCTCACCCATGAAGACTTCGATTTCGGGCAGGATGCACTGCGGAATCGGTTCGCGGGCGACCGCGAACGCCGTCGCATGCGGCGGATGGCAGTGAACGACCGCCTTCACGTCGGGCCGGTGTTTCATGATGGCCAGGTGCAGCAAGACCTCGCTGGTCCGCTTCCGCTTGCCGGCGATCTGCACGCCTTCCATGTCCACCGCGCAGATGTCGTCGGGCGTCATGAATCCCTTGCAGATCATCGTCGGCGAACAAAGCACTTCGTTCTCGCCGACGCGGATGGAGATGTTCCCATCGTTCGCCGCCGCGAAGCCCTTGTTGTAGACGCGACGCCCAATTTCGCAGATGTCTTCTTTGAGTTTCCGGTCGTTGATCCCGGAGTTCCACTGGCTGGCCATTTGAGTAGTTCCTAGCGGTTAGCTTTTAGCGGTTAGCAAATACAAAAGGCGGAAAGAGTCGCTCGTCGATTGGCTGTTTCCTCTCTGGCTAACAGCGAATCGCTAACAGCTTCTCCGCTACTCCACTTCAATCGTGTCCAAAATACAGGCGTTGTAAGCGTCGAGCGGCTTGTAGTTGGGAGCGAACGGGTTGGCCGCTTCGCCTCCTTCACTGAAGCCGATCTTAGCTCCGGGCGACGCGCCGAGTTCGTCGTATACGACGAGAGCTTCATCTCGTCCCTTGTCGTCTCCCTTGAGTCCGGCGACGTTCAGCGGCACAACGACA
>JAYVSP010000959.1:0-10170 GCA_043775215.1 Planctomyces sp.
CGGCGCAGAAATAACTGTCCGATGTAGCTGAACTCGCCAGAGTTCAGATCCGAAGTCTGGCGACTTCGGCTACGACAGTTATTGATGCGCCGGTCCTTATGGCCGTGGCGGCTGGCTGGCTGGGCGGGCGAAGATCATGCGGCCGGAACTGCTTTGTAGGACGCTGGTGACAGCCGTTTCCAGTTCCTTGCCGATTTGATCGCGCGCTTGTTCGCAGACCACCATCGTGCCGTCGTCAAGGTATCCGACTCCCTGGCCGGGGGCTTCGCCTTCGCGGATGACTCGGACTTTCAAGGTGTCACCCGGCAGATAGCGTGGGCGCAGTGAGTTGGCGACGTCGTTGAGGTTGATGACCTCGACCCCTTGCACGGCAGCGACTCGATTCAGATTGAAATCGCTGGTGACGATCCGTCCGTTGAGATCTTTGGCCAGTTCCACCAAGCGTTGATCAACCGTCATCCCCTTGTGATCGAGGTCTCGCTTTTTTGTGTCGTAGACCGAGATTTCGGTATGGGGCGTTTGTTGCAACTTGGTGAGAACGTCCAAGCCGCGCCGGCCGCGCATGCGGCGGTTCTTGTCCTGCGAATCCGCGATGTCCTGCACCTCTTTCAGCACGAAGTCCGGCACGATCATCTTGGATTCGAGGATCTTAGTTTCGACAACATCCGATATGCGGCCGTCGATCAGCGCGCTGCTATCGAGGATCAGCGGCCGAACCCCCTTCAATTCACGTGCAAACTCCATATACGGAATGACGAAGCGGAAGTCGTCTCGCGTCTGCACCAGCAACGACGAACTGAAATACGTGATCATCAGGGTCAGTACCATGCCGATCGCGCCGCGGTACTGTTGCAGCTTCAGGGCGTCGAACACGGGATTGACCGCTTGCAACATCAAGAAGCTCAGTAGCACTCCGATCAGCAGGCCAAAGTAAATCGCCGAAATGACTTCGATCCGTTTGCGGGGGATGAAGACATCAATCGCCGTGACCGATTGGGTGACCACCAGGAGGACGAAGAACGCGAGGATTTCGTGTCCTTCGACGATCTTCGGCGGCACATTGGCTGGGTGAACGAAGGTGGCGATCGCACTGGAGCAGATCAGTAGATACACAAATCGCAGGACGATCAGAAACATGTTGTGCGGTCGTTTTCGTCAGAAGGTGGGAAACGGATTCCAGTCCTCCGGTTCTGGACTGTGAAACCGTCGCGGGGACGATATCGGTGCTGTGAACGTGATGCAACCGACCTCATTCCCATGATCAATGACCAAATCCGCATCTTCAAACATTCGCCAAGTCGGCCTGAAGCAATTGGTACAGCGCGTCGAGCGATTGCGGGATGACTTTGGTGTCGGCGACGATGGGCATGAAGTTCACATCTCCGTTCCAGCGCGGAACGATGTGCCAATGTAGATGTCCCGGCAATCCGGCTCCCGCCACTCGGCCAAGGTTTAGGCCGACGTTGAATCCTTCCGCTCCCATCACCAGTTCGAGCAACTGGACCATGCGGCGGATTTGCCGTTGAGTATCTAGCAGTTCGGCGTCGGTGAATTCTTGCAGTGTCGCTTTGTGGCTGCGCGGGGCGACCAGCAAATGTCCGTTGTTATACGGAAAGCGATTGAGCACGATCAGTGAATGTTCGGAGCGATCGACGACGTAGTTTTCGGCATCGTGCGTATCGTCGCGATAACGGCAAAGGAAACAGCCCGGTGGCGGTTGATCGGCGACCGTTTTCTCGGACGCGTTGGCGATATAGTCCAGCCGCCAGGGAGCCCACAATTGTTGATGCGACACGATCAGCCTCCTTTGGGGATGAACAACAACTGTTTAGGTTGCAGTGACGTCGAGGAGTCCAGTCCGTTAGACGACCGCAGTTGCTCAACGCGAACTCCGTACTTCTTGGCGACGCTGGTGAGTGTCTCTCCGCTTTGAACGGAATGGTACGTCGAGGACTCTGGCTCCGCGGGGAACTGGAGAATCGACTCAGCAGGAACTTGTTGGATTTCTGGGGCTTCGAGAGTCGGCAAGCCAGCAGGCGCGGCTGGCTGGACGCTTGTTGGCGGCACAACCCCCACCGATCTCCCCGGATCGACAATTCGTGGTCCGCAACCGAGCAAGCTCAGAAACATTGCCGCACACGCGATTTCTCCAGCAACCCCCTGGTGAGAGAGAGGCCGAAATTGGTCATTGGTTATCAGTCGTTGTGCATTGGTCATCCGCAGCTCCCTTCAATGATCAATGACCTTCGTTTAAGAACCAACGATCGATTCTCATTCAGAACGCGGGTTGCTTATTTTGTCCCGGAAGAGAGGGCGAATCGGTAGCTCCGCTTACGGAGGGAAGTGCTGCCGGCACTGCCGCGGCGGGCATGATCACGCCGCAGGACATCACGTACTGAATCGCTTGGTCCATCGACATCTCCAACTCGATCAACTCGCTCTTTTTGACGTTCATCGTGTAGCCGGCGAACGGGATCGGGGCACTGGGGATCAGCACATTGACCAATGGTTCGCCGGCGGCGACAGCACATTGTGGCATCCCTTCTCCGGTAACAAACGCCAGCGACCAAATGCCGGGCCGAGGATACTCGACTGCTACTACGCGATGATATTTATGCTCGTGTGCAGCCAGGAAGAAGTCGGTCACATGTTTCACGGCCGAGTAAATTTCACCCACCAAAGGCACTCCCGTCACAAGATTGCCGGCGCGCAGCACGAACCATGCTCCCAACCGATGCGTCACGAATCGGCCTAGCGAATACAGCAGCACGATCGTGATCACGACCGCCACGGCGCTGAGATGGAACAGACTGGGAAAGTACCGCGTAGCTGCCAGTTCCGTGTAGATGCCGATCGCGGATCTCGGCATCTGAAACGGACTGAGCCGTTCGGCCACCTCGCGATAATCGGGGTACGGAACGGCTTGATCGCCATATCGAAAATAGGCTGCATCTCCCTTTTCCAGACGCCGTCGAACATCTTCGATCGTCTTCTCTTTCGAAGCCGCGTCGGCCTGGGCGATCTCCTCCAGCAGCTCAACGCGAGAGGTCGGCAGCACCACATAGTTGCGTTCGCAAAATGGCAGACCGGGCAATCCATCCGGTTTGACCAGTCCCTCGACCGGCCGAATCCGTCCCCGTTGAACGGCATGTGCGATCGAATACCGAACGGCCGAACTGATTGGTCGAATCACGAAGCCGTTGATTCCCGACACGATCCAAATCAGGATCAGCAACGTCAGAATCGGTGGCAGAGCGAACGCCAGGCCCCGCAAGAAAACTTGAGTCGCCGACAAATTGACTGGAGGCCGAGGAGTCAATGTCGGCGACAAACGGTCTGCATTCGGTAGCGACATGTTTGAGAAACCAACAGCGTTGAAGGGCCGACAGCCGGCGCGGAAAGTTCGGACTGCACGACGAAATCGTTCGGCCGGAGTATAGTCGTCCCCCATTCGCGTTCAAGCAGTTATGGTGAATGTCCTCGGTCTGTTTTGCGAAGTCAGGTGTTCTTTGCACTCTTTGCGGCTTTCTGTTTAAAGCACAGATTCCTTGCTAATCCCAACGCACTTTGACGTGGACTTGCCCACGATCAAAGAGATTTTGGCCACGGATCAAACAAAACCAGACGAACGAGATCGGAGTGACGCCGAACGTCACGATCACTTCCGAAAACCATCGCTAATCCGTGTTTCATTCGTGGCTGAAAAGTCGTCGCACCGTGCAAAGATTTCCGACGATTGCAGTGCCATGAAAAACCGCCAAGCTTCGGCGAACGTCCGATTGAAGTTTTCGCCGTTCTAACTAAATCGCTATTCCAAAAATTCCAAAATCCAAAATCATGTCGCTTCCTGAGACATTGGCGTTCTGCACCGTTGCCGAGTTGGGCCTCAAGCTGCGGGCGGCAGCGTTTACGTCGGTCGAGTTGACGCAATTCTTCCTTGACCGCTTGGAGCGAATCGGGCCGAAGCTGAACGCGGTCGTGACGGTGACTCGCGAGCGAGCACTACTCGAAGCGCAGCAGGCCGACAAGGAACTGCGGGCTGGACGTGACCGAGGCCCTTTGCAGGGGATTCCATACGGCGCGAAAGATTTGCTGGCGACGAAGGGCATCCCGACTACTTGGGGGGCAGTGCCGTTTAAGGAACAGATTATCGACGCTGACGCGGCGGTGATTGAAAAGCTGCGCGAGGCGGGAGCCGTATTGACCGCAAAGCTGGCGATGATCGAGATCGCTGGCGGCTTGGGATATCGGCAGGCGAACGCGACATTCACCGGGCCGGGGCTGAATCCGTGGAATCGAAGCCGCTGGGCCGGCGGATCATCGAGTGGTTCGGGAGCGGCCGTCGGCGCGGGACTGGTGCCGTTTGCGATCGGCACGGAAACGTGGGGCTCAATCATGACTCCCGCTGGATTCTGTGGAGTGACCGGACTGCGACCGACATTCGGTTTGGTCAGCCGCTTCGGTGCGATGGCTCTCACCTGGACTCTGGACAAAATCGGTGCGCTGGCTCGCACCGCTGAGGACTGCGGTCTGGTCCTGAAAGCCATCGCCGGGCACGACCCGCGCGATGTGTCGTCCGTTGACATCGGCCAGATTTCCATTCCGGCTGGACCGTCTGAAAAACCGTCCGACCAATCACGCTTTCGTCTTGCTGTGCTTCGCGACGCGGTGGCCCATGTGCAGCCGGAGGTCAAAGCGAATTTCGAGGCATCGCTCAAAGTCCTCGAACGTTTCGCGACGATTGACGAACTCACACTTCCCGATCTGCCGTATGGTTCGGTCGCGTCGATCATCATCTCGTGCGAGATGGCCGCCGCGTTTGAAGACCTCGCGAAAAGTGGCCAAGTCTGGGAGATGACGGCCGAGGAAGACCGCTGGGGACTGTTCTCGGCGTTGACCATTCCGGCCAAGGATTACATCAATGCCATGCGCATTCGCGGCATCATTCAAAAGGAACTCGATGCCGCCATGTCGCCGTTCGACGCGGTGCTCTGCCCGACATTGCCGACAGTCGCGTATCCGATCGACCAGCCGTGGGACGAATATCGCAAAGGGACAACCGGATCGCAAATCGGCGGCGCCAGCAACGCCGCCGGCTTTCCCGCCATTTCGATCCCCAACGGATTCGGCGAAGAGGGACTGCCGACGGCCCTGCAACTCTGCGGCCGAGCGTTCACGGACGACCGCCTCCTCGCGATCGCAACCGCCTATCAACGCGAAACCGATTGGCACCGCAAAACACCGAGTATTGCCGAGTAGATTATTTCCCAACGCTTGCCTTAGTCTTGAAACAAGCGAAGTCGCAGTCGTGGGGCAGGTTTTTAACCTGCCCGTCAAACACGGACTCAGATTTCGAGTGAAACACGAAATGTTGAAAACCGTGATATTTCACGGGCAAGTTACAAACCTGCCCCACGAGTTCGCTTGTTTGAGGCTTAGGATCGGCGCATCAATAACTGTCGTAGCCGAAGTCGCCAGACTTTGGATCTGAACTCTGGCGAGTTCAGCGACATCGGACAGTTATTTCTGCGCCGGTCCTTAAGTCTCGTTGCGGTGGGTCTGACCCCTTCGACTTTCCGGGTTTCGAGCAATGTCAGTTTCTCATCTTCAAGTGCTCTTCGAGGACAACCACTGTTTGGCCGTTTTCAAGCCAGCAGGGACGTTGACGATGGGGGATCAGACTGGGGATGAATCGGTGGTCGAATTGGCTGGCCAGTATTTGCGGCGGAAGTACGACAAGCCCGGAAAGGTGTTTGTCGGAGTGGTACATCGTTTGGATCGGCCGGTTTCGGGTGTGTTGCTGTTGGCTCGGACGAGCAAAGCGGCGTCACGATTGTCCGAGCAGTTTCGGAAACACTCGATTCGGAAGGTCTATCATGCGGTGGTGGAAGGACTTCCGCCGCAATCCGAAGGGGAGTTTATTGACTGGTTGGTGAAGGACGAGTCAACGAACGTCAGCCGTGTCGTGCGGTCAGACGCAGGAGAGCAAGAGGGCGCCAAACAGGCGCGGTTGGCATATCGGTGCTTGAAGTCCGCAGCCGGAGTCAGTTTGCTCGAAATTGACTTGCAGACCGGACGCGGTCATCAGATTCGCGTCCAGTTGTCCTCTCGCGGGATGCCTATTTGCGGAGACGTGAAATACGGGTCGCGAACTCGTCTGGACGGCTGGCTGGCACTGCATGCATCGTCGCTGACCTTCGAACACCCGACCCTTCGCGAACCGATCACCGTGACCGCGCCTGATCCCGTCTCTTGGAATCGGTTTCGATTTCGTGGCATCGTGCGTTGAATGAAACGGGAGTTCCTGCCAGAATCCCGCCTTCGTTTTTGCTGGCGACCCCGGCAGCCCCTTTATTTTGAGGCCAATAGATCGAACATGGGACAGAAACGAGCGAATTTGGAATGGCAGCTTTCTCACGCGAGCGCCGAGCTGACGACTTGTGAGACAGAACTGGATCAAAAAGGCTTGGCGACCGAAGCGCGTCCGCGCAACCCAAAATGGCGAAATCTGCACGCGCGCTGTCGGCAGCTCCGCAGCCGTTTGGGTGCCGTGGCGAAGGTTGAAGCCAACAATGAGTCGCTGATTCAACGCAAAGCAGCCGCGTTGGCGGAAGGCTAAGGACCGCATCAATAACTGTCGTAGCCGAAGTCGCCAGACTTCGGATCTGAACTCTGGCGAGTTCAGCGACATCTGACAGTTATTTCTGCGCCGGTCCAAGGCCAATTTCGCGGAATCGGCATTTGCCCCGGAGAGGTGACAGAGCGGCCGATTGTGCAGCACTGGAAAAGCGTCTCAAAACGTGCGTTTTTCCCGTATTTTCTAGGGTTTTCTGCGTTTTGCTCTCATTGCAAAAACACGCTGAAAACACTCGAAAAAACTCTCGCCGGGTGTCAATGACACCCGCTCACGGACGCACAGTCGGTATCCGCATCCCCCTGCCCGATGTCATCGCCGCTCGTCTCGGTCATGCCGGCCGGGCCAGTCGTCGCTCACTTCACTGGCTATCGTGTCGCGATGTGGCGACGTCGCTCCGAGCCTGTGAATCTATCGAGCCGCGACCGTCAGGGAGTGTGACGGACAAGGACTTATGACCGCTCCCTGTCGGTCGCGGCTCAATTCCTTCACAGGCTCTCCGAGCGAATCCCGAGCGCGGCGATGTGATCGGTCGGCGATGGCACAACCAGCGAAACCAAACGCACCAAATCATCCAGGAACGACGCGGCGAGGGGGGACGACTCAGGCATCATCCGCGAATTCGCTTGGCAGCGGCATCAGCACTCACGCACGAGCGTCAGTGACGTCGGGAATCACGTCGCGGCATGGCACGACGTAGCCGTCAAAGACCAACCAGAAGTGGCCTCGGTGGTCGCGAGCGATTGCGTGGGGCCAGTCGTCTTGGCGGTAGCGGTCGGGTAGCGGGGCCGGTGGCTTGTGGGTGGGAAGCGAGAGAACTAATTTGAGGCTCATGCTGGTTTCCTTTGATCGAGGTCGCGACGGTGATGACGTCGCGGCCTCTTTTGTTTTGCCGCTCATGGCGGCCAGGTGAAAAAAACGATGGCAGCAACAGAACCAACCAAGCCACTTCGATCTTCCGCCGCGCCTGCAGGCGCATGTCCGAAATGCGGATGCTGCGATTACCGCAAGATCGGCCAGAGCGATAAGGAAATCTGCCGGCATTGCGGTCAGCATGTGCGGACCATCAAGTCGGTGTGACGGCATCGGCATCGTCCACGGGTTTGGCGGCATCAGCGGCGTCGCGTGCGGCGAAGCGTGAGGTGATGTAGTCGGCCGCGAGCAGTTTGGCTTCGGCCAGGTCGGCGGGCGGGATCAATCCGGCGGCGGTTTGCCGGTAAAGCTTACCGTCGATGAAAACAGCCCGCTCAACAACGATGGTCGGTTTCGGTTTCGGTCGGCGCAGCTTGGTCTCGGCCGCGATGTTCTGCTGGTCGGCGGCGAGTACCGCCTTGAAAGCCGAAGTCGATTCACGCGGCGAAACTGAATCACTCTCGGCAATCGCAATCTGGCGGTCGATCAGAGCTTCGCGTTTGCCATCGGGGATCGGCCAACGCTTTTTGATCGCTCGTGAAATCAATCGCGTGTCGCGAATGCCGGTCTCGGCGAGCGAGGGCGGTAGTGGCTGGTCACTGCTCACGATTGAACCCAAAGCCCCTTCGTAGTGTATCGAATGAAAGAAAAATACAGAATCCGACTCTTCCCTTTGCAGTTGGCGTGTGTACCGACATTCCGAGTACCTCTTAAACCGGAGGAAGTGTGAACGGACGTGGATGTCGCAGTCGATTCGTCACTGCGATGAAAACCGCTCGGCGCGACTGACGTCAGGTAACCACCTCGCGGGCCTCGCGGCGTCGCAACAGTCGCGTCGAGCGGACGTGGTGCGGTGACGATTACGCTGCGCCCTTCGAGCGGATCGCCGCTCGGTAATCGGCTAATGCACAACCGAAGTCGTGGTAGACGCGGAACGATAGTGCCAGCGTGTTCACGTCGTGGTCGAAACCAAAACTTTCCAAAATGGGCGACTGCATCCCGTCGAGGAAACCGACAACAACGGCAGCGTTCATCGGGTCGGAGAACAAGTACCATGCTGTGCTGGAATACCCAGTGTAGGCGATGTCGGACAGTCGCGGCTCAACAACCAGCCGGGCAATCGCCTTGAACGTGTTGCCCGTCGGTAGATTGTCGCCGGTCGCAACGCGAGCAACTTCGGTTGAATTGAGCAGCGCGAGTGCGGTTTGCTCCAGCTCCGGCAGGACCAAAAGAACACTAGGCTGCAAGTCCAGAAGATTACCCTCGGCGTCCTTCATGAGCCGCAGCTTTTGAATTGCGGTCGCGAGCGATGACGCTTGCAGGTTCGTCGCCGCGCCGTCGAATGCATTCGCGCGGCCGGACGTGAAGAACGTCCCGTTGTCCAAAAATGTACTCGCAACAAGGCCGTTCAATGTGCGCATCGCGGCGCGGGCCAAGCCGGGGATGACATCGCTGAAGCAAGACAAGTCGTCATTGATGATGTCGCGCCGGTCAATGGAAAACATCTTCGCGAAGGTATTCACGTTCCACTGGTACGTTTCTTCACTATAGCTGCCGTGAGTGATGCCACCACCCGGTGGCAATTGCGGCAAGTCGCCGGAGAACGTCGGGCGAATGCCGGTTTGTACTTTGAAATTCGCAGCCGATTTCGTGGCGGCGAATGAACGCCACGATGCCGGAGCTTGGCGATAGGCTTCAAAGAGAACTCTGTTCGCGCTGTCGCCCAACGCGACTGGCATGGCCCCCGTGCTCAGTCCAGCGCGGATCATTTCATTTCGCGAGGTCGGCACCTCGCGGCCGTCCATCATCAACGCTGCTCGGCACAAGTCAGGGAGCGACTGGCCATGCAGCCGGCGGGACTGCTGCATGACCTGTTCCCCAAACGCCGAGAGGGCGGCGGTCTCGAAACCTGCGCGAACCATTAACGTGGCGGACAAGTGCGGCGTGCCGATCGAGGAATCGCGGTGGCCATAGACTGTGTGCGGACGCGGGCGGCAGGCTCGCAGGATTTCGAGTTCCGTTTGGTTTTTCGTCCACCCGGTCTCAATACCCTTCGCCTTCAAATCAGCCACGATGCCTTCGTGGGCGGGGTCGTGCGTAGCAAGCCACCAGCGGCGATGATGTCGCTCGCGGACCACTCCAGCTCATCGGCCTCGCCGATCGCCGGTCGTTTCAGCAGTCGCCGGTCGATCAGGTCGATCAATCCCTCGGCATCGATATCGAACTCTCCGGCGTCAGCCAGGAGGTCGGCGGCTCGCTCAGTCGTCAGCGGCCACGACTCTGGCCAATTCGCTCGCGTCCACCAGCCTGCGGCGGCGATTGCTTGCCGCGCGGCGAGGTCGTCGTCTACCGGATCGGCGTTGCCGCCGACGATGAAGCGGTGATTTTGTGTGGCAGGGGTCATGGCGTTTCCTTTCGGGGGTGAAATTAGTGGATCAGGTTCTGCGGGACAAAAGTTTTTGGGCACAAATCAAGTGCCTTGGGGCTGGTGGTGTTGATGTTTGTCGTGCTGATCTCCGCGTTGTACGCGAACGATCTCCCGGCCAAGAAGAAGGCAGAGTCCGAGGCGGCTCACTTCAAACCGGGCGACAAGGTCTCTCCGACTGACAAAGCTCCGAAGGAAC
>JAYVSP010000960.1:0-7275 GCA_043775215.1 Planctomyces sp.
AAAGTTATGTAGCCACGTTCGCCAGAACGTGGGTTTTTCGGCCATTCGCCCACGCTCTGGCGAGCGTGGCTACCCAGAGATCAATGCGGGGCCACTTAGCTTTGCGGGCTGAGAAAGCCTCTCGACCCCTGATTTTTGCGGATCGCGATTCGCGGCGGCTACTTGCCGGCCAGCGGTTCTTTCTTTTCGGTGATGACCGGCCACGGCGGACTCAGGTCTTTGCTGCACATATCTTTATTGAGCTTCGTGTATTCAGCCCACTGTTCTGGCAGATTGTCTTCGTGGAAGATGGCTTCGACCGGACATTCCGGCACACATGCTTCGCAATCGATGCACTCATCGGGATTGATGACGAGCATCGCTTCTCCTTCGTAGAAGCACTCGACCGGACAGACGACGACGCAGTCGGTGTACTTGCAGTTAAAACAGGGCTCGGCAACGACGTGAGTCATGGAACGTTCCTTCTTCGGCTGGCCTCGGTCTGGTCTCCGCACGGTACGGAGTTTTGTGTTGATTTGTGCTGTTTGAGCCTTGATCGTCCAGTAGAAACTGCTGGTTTGGCCAAGGCGCGGGCGATGTTAGGAGTGGCTTTTCAGAGTGTCAAGTTCGGGGTTTCACAGTGGTTTTTCGCTTCTGCTGTTGTGCCAATGTCTGTGCAAAAGGAACGATTCGTACGCCCAGATCGTTGAATTTGAACCGCGAAGTTCACAGAGCAGCCTTGCGTCTAGAGCGACACGTCCGGCTCTTGAGCTATTTATCAACTCGGTCAGCAAAACAATGCAAAGAACTGAAGAGCGCAAAGTCAGAAAAATTTTGCATCCATTGGTTCTTTGCATTGCTCAAGCACATCCGAAAATCGTCGCGGCTCGCAGAGAACTTCAACGATTGTCGATTGTCGTGCAGAGTTCTCCGCCGCAAACTGCTGCTCACGCTGCCGGACGATTATCATGGCGTTCTTGATGATGCACATTTTCTGGCGTGAAGAACACGAGCAGATCGCAAACGGGCTCACCAATCGAACGTCTGCAAGGGAACTGATGATGGCCGATCAACCCGATGACAAGTCCGCTGCTCCGATGGGCGGAAGTCCCTCGCCGGCGGCGGGAGCATCCGATACGTATTCGCTCACAGGCGGCGCGGTCTCGGGCGAGATCGACTGGCTGGCTCAGCCGGTGCCAGCCGCGAACGTGTCTCGGGCAAAAAACACTGGCCCTGTGAAACGAACTTCCGAGCGCGAGCCGCCGCGCAATTCCCGTTGGGTGTTGATCGGCTGTAACGCAATGGTGTTCCTTTCGAGTGTCTGCGTCATGGTGCTGGAGTTGACCGCGTCGCGGCTGATCGCGAAGCATGTTGGCAGCTCGCTCTATACCTGGACTTCGGTGATCGGTGTGGTGCTGGCGGGAATCACGGTAGGGAATTTCCTGGGCGGCTGGCTGGCCGACAGAGCCGTTCCCGCCCGCTTGCTGAATTGGCTGTTTCTAACGGCCAGCATCTTGTGTCTGAGTGTTCTGTGGCTGGATGGCATGATGGCCGATCAATCGCGGCCGGCCGGTTGGGGCTGGCCAGCGTGGGTCGTGTTCGTGGTGGGCGTGGTCTTCTTTTTGCCGTCGATGTCGTTGGGGACAATCTCGCCGGTGGTGGCCAGTTTGGCACTCTCGCACAGTCGCCGGTTTGGCGTGACGGTCGGCAACGTTTACGCTTGGGGAGCACTCGGCTCGATCGTCGGAACGTTTCTAACTGGCTTTGTGCTGATCGACACGATGGGTACTCGCGCCATCGTGGCGCTGACATCGGGGACGTTGGCGTCGATGGGCGTTTTCGTGGCACTCGGACAATGGGCGTTTCGCGTGGCGGTGTTGTTCGGCTGGCTGCAACTTGTGACGTGGATCGGCTTGGCAGCGGGAATCACGGACGTCGGCATGAACCAGGTGATGAACAGGATCTCTCGCACGATCACGTTGGGCCAGAACTCCGAGAAGCGTGCGGCAGCGATCCAGCGCTGGGAGAATTTTGGAGAACGATTCGGACGCAAACTGCATGAGCTGGGTCTGACGCTCGGTTTGCGCGACGATGCCGTCGGCGAGTACCACGACGAGAGCAATTACTCGTACATCAACGTTGCCGATCAGACGGAGGACGGACAGCGGATCAATGTGCTCAAACTCGACAAGCTGATTCACAGCTATTTCGTGCCGAACAATCCGACGAAGTTGAAATACGAATACGAAAAGGTCTACGCCGCGATCACCGAGCAAGCCGTCTCGAGTTGGGACCGCGTGACGACGGTCTCGTTGAATGACATCCGGCGCGAGATCGTTCAATCTCGCGCGAATGCTGTCGCGGCGAAGTCCGCGAGCGATTCACCGTTGACTGGGATCTCGACGGAGACACCGCTGACCGCGGCATCCAAAGCATTGGACGAGGCGGTATCAGCCCAGTTACTTTCGCCCCAGTCGTTCTCGACGGATGACAGTTCTCAGGAACCGTTGCCCGCGCTGGTTGAAATCTGCGAGCAGCTTCCCGCTTGGATCACCTTTGATCGCGAAAAACAGGAACTGTCGCTGCGCGGCGGGCTGACTTCCGATCGGCGAGACGACCTGTTGCGCCGGCATCCCTATGCGGGCTACTGGCGCGCGGTCGAGCGGCTACGCGCGATGTCTCATCACGCCGATTGGGGCGACTTTGGCTCCGTGCCACTGTTGAAATTGCCGCGTGGAGTGACAATCCCAGAGACCTTGCAGTCCACAGTGCTCTTCGACCGCCACTTGCAAGCGTTGAACATTTATCGAACGCTCGACGAAGAAATCGCGCAGACGCTGCTGGGACTCGGAGACGTTGAAGCGGTCACGTATCGCGAAGGAATCGAGCAGTTGTTTCGGCAGTCGCGTCGCATCAGCACGCTGTTCCTGGGAGGTGGTGGATTCGTCTTTCCGCGTTGGATCGAGGCACTGTATCCGCATGACCCGCTGATTCATGTCGCGGAGCTCGACCCCGGCGTGAAAGCAGCGGTGCAGGCGAAAATGGGCTTGCCGCCGGATGGGCAAACGCGAATCGTGACGACGATCGGAGACGCTCGCAACTTTGTCGACGACCGCCTGCGAGCGAACGCCGATGCCGTAAAACGAAGCGAACCACCGGTGCTGTATGACGTTGTCTATGGCGATGCGTTCAATGACTTCAGCGTACCATGGCATCTCACGACGAAAGAATTCTCCGAGAAGATTGCCCGCTTGGTACATCCGACTGAGGGAATTTATCTGGTCAACTTGATCGATATTTACCCGCGGTCTGAGTTCCCAGTCGGCGGCGCGAAGCCGGATGGAACGTATTCGAAGATCGAGGGTGATATTCCCGATGTCCTCACGCGGGAAATCATCGAATCCGGCAGTTGGGCCGGAGCGCCGCCGCCGTATGAAGGACTGGAGATCGAACGAACGCTCGACGAGTCCGGTTATCGCTTGTCAGTGCGCGGCGCGATGTCCGACACCTTGCGGGATCGGTTGCAGAAGCTGGCCGATGGACGTCCCGGTTTCGTTGAGGCCGTGAAACAATTACGTGCCGATTCGCAGCGGCAGCGGACGGGGCGGTTCTTGGGTAGCTATGTCAACACAATCACTCGCGTCTTCCCGCATGTGTATCTTTTCAGCAGCGAGGCCGGTCTGCCGAAAGACAACCGCGACACGTTCGTGATCGTGGCCTCGAAGCGGAAGCTCGATCTGACCAACCTCACGCAAAGCAGCGATCACTGGGCCGGCACTCCGTTCGCCAGCCTGGAAACCAACGCCGCAGGTGAGCGAGTCGGCCACGGTCAGATCAACGAAGTGCTCGCGAACGCTTTTGGCGTTGTACTGACCGACGACTTTGCTCCGGTGGACAACTTACTGAGTACGGTGTTCGACCAACGTTGAAGTTGAGGAGGAAACTGGCAATTGTCGTCTTTCGCTCCGCGAAAGAAGGTTCTTTCGCGGAGCGAAAGGCAACAAAGTAAGGACCATTGCGCGTACCGCTCACACTCACAAGACTTTCCCCGGATTCATGATTCCGTGGGGGTCGAGTGCCGTCTTGATCGCACGCATGACGTCGACACCGGAGCCGAACTCGCGCCGCAAGGCCGCTCGCTTTCCTAGACCGATGCCATGCTCTCCGGTGCATGTGCCGTCGAGTGCGAGCGCATGTGTGATCAACTCGTCACTCAGCCGTTGAACTTCAGCCAGCTCGTCCGCCGAGTTTGGGTCGATTGAGAAGACGACGTGAAAGTTGCCGTCCCCGACGTGCCCAAACAACGGAGCCGGGATGTGTGTCGCACTCAGAGTCAGTTTTGCGCGGCGAATGCACTCCGCCAGGTTCGAGATCGGAACGCAGACGTCCGTAACGTAGCCAGCACCGTTCGGACGCAAGGCCAACGCCGCATAGTAGCCGTCGTGCCGAGCCTGCCAGAGCCGACGCCGCTCGGCCGCATCGGTCGCCCATTGGAACGGCTCGGCCGTGAATCGCCGCACGATCGCGCCCGCGGCTTCTGCCTGTTCGACAACTCCGTGCGCGCTGCCGTGAAACTCAAAGAACAGTGTCGGACACTCGCGGTAGCTCAGCCCGCTGAACTGGTTGACTGCCGACATCTGCACTTCGTCCAGCAGTTCGATGCGAGACATCGGAATTCCAGCGGTCAGGATCGCGATCACGGCATTCACGGCCGCGTCGATGTCATCGAACGCACACACAGCCGCAGAGATCGCGTCTGGCTGGCGGGCCAAACGCAGCGTGACCTCGGTGATCACTCCCAAGGTTCCCTCCGAACCGACAAACAGATGCGTCAGGTCATATCCGGCTGACGACTTTCGTGCTCGGCTTCCGGCGCGGATCACTTCGCCGGTTGCCAAGACGGCGGTGAGAGACAGCACACGATCGCGCATCGTGCCATAGCGCACCGCCGCTGTGCCGGAGGCTCGCGTGGCGGTCATCCCACCCAGCGTGCAGTCTGCTCCGGGATCAATCGGGAAGTACAGGTTTGTACCCGACTCGTCCAAGAATTTATTGAGCTGCATTCGCGTAACGCCGGCTTGCACGGTGACGTCCATGTCCTCGGGACTGAATCGCTCGATGCGATTCATGCGGCTGACATCCACGCAGACTCCGCCGTGAATCGCCACGACGCCCCCTTCGACTGCCGTACCCGTGCCGAACGGGATCAGCGGCACGCGGTGCTCGTGACACAGCCGCGCGATGGCCGCGACCTCGGCAGTCGACTCTGGAAAGACAACGCAGTCAGGCGGCTGAGCGGCGTGGTGTGAGACGTCTTTGGCATGTTTGCTGCGATCGTCGGATCGTTCGGAGCATCGCTCGCCCAGCAACGATTGAAGTTGCCGAACAACACCAGAGCGAACTGTCGAGTTCGCGAACATTTCTGGATTTGAAATTTCTTTGGTCATCGCGATTTGGAGTTTGGGTATTTGCGGTTCTGGGCTGTTAAACTTTACCGGTCAGGTGGACTTTCCGTGGGCGAGGCATCTGGGAAACAGGCTCAACTGGAGAAACCTTGCCGACAGTAACAGTCGTGCGGTGGTGTAGCCGTTGCTCAACGCGGGATCGGAAGAATCGGGAGTTTTTCGCTGACGCGCGGACTCGCCGCAGCTTACGCTAGTACGATAAACGAGAAAACCAGACCGGCGAAATTTTTCGCTGGCCGCCCAGAATTCACCATCGCTAGACGCTGCTGACTCTACATCCCTGAGGAGACGTTTCATGAAAGCCCTTTTAATCGGACTCGTGGCAGTGACTGCGGCCCTTGTGGTCAGTCCAGTTCATGCCGCCGGCTATTGCGGAGCCGCTGGCTACGGATGCTGCCCCACTACTGCCTGCCAACCCTCGGCCTGTTACACCTCGTGCAAGGTCGAACGCCAAACTTGCTACAAGACGGTGTACGAAACGGTCTATCAGCCGGAACAAGTCACCTGCAACAAGACGGTCTACGAGACTGTCTGGGATGAACAGCAAGTCACCTGCAACCGCACCGTCACGGAGACCGCCTACCGCGAGCAAACCTACACGGTGTGCCGGCAGGTGAATGAGACGTCGAGCCGCGAAGAGCGTTACACGGTCATGAAGCCGGTGTATGAGACCTGCGAGCGCGATTGCAGTTACACAGTCTGTCGGCCGGTTTGGGAAGACTGCGAGCGTGAAGTCCGTCGCACGGTGTCTCGCCCGATCTACGAAGACTCGATGCGCGAGTGCCGTCGTGTCGTGATGCGGCCCGTGGTCGAAACAGTCAACCGCGAAGTTTGTCAGACGGTCATGCGTCCGGTGACACACTGTGCGACCGTGCCACAAGTCTGCGGCCAGTGGGTCTGCCGACAAGCCAATTACCAGATGTTGCCAACGCCGCGGATGCAGTGCAATCCGTGCGGTCCGGCGTCTGTCTGCTGGCAACCGAACGTGGTGCCGATCACCTATCGCGTCTGGCAGCCGCAGGTCGTGCAGCGCCAAGTCAACTACACCACCTACGAACCGCAAGTCGTGCGGCAAGTTTGTCCGCAGCAGGTCTGCCGTTATGTGCCTCAAGAAGTGGTCGAGCAGATTCCCGTGAAGACTTGCCGGTGGGTCAATGAGGAGGTTATCGAAAAGGTTCCTCAACGGACCTGCAAGTACGTGAATGAGACTGTCACCAAGAAAGTGCCGTACCAGACCTGCCGCTGGGTCAAAGAAGAGCACGTTCGCAACATCCCCGTCACCACGTGCCGCACGGTCCAAGAGACCAAGAGCTGCCAAGTTCCGTATCAAGTTTGCAAGCAAGTGCCATACACGGTCACTCAGCGAGTCGCTCGCTGCGTGCCGAAGCAGGTTGCCGAGACATACACGCGCTGTGTGGCTCGTTGCGTGCCGAAGCAAGTCGCCTATGAGGTCTGCCGCATGGTGCCAGTCACCGTCTGCGACCCAACCCCGTCAAATTGCGGCTCCTGTGGTGTCACGACTCCGGCCGGAGAACAACCGGGTGAAGTGCAAGAGCGCAAGACCGATAAACCGGTCGAACCAATTCCTCAGAATCAGGAAGAGCTGCCTTCCACCGATTCAACGATTGGCCCCAAGGCGTAATGCAAAAGTCTCTCTTGTCTCAGGTCTTGATCGAATTACGGGCGGATGTCTCAGGTCTTGATCGAATTACGGGCGGAGTTCTTCGTAACTCCGCCCGTTTTGTTTTGTCGAGCAGAAGGGGTCGGGAGTCTCTTTCAGGTCGGCGTCACTCGGCTTCATAGGTCATGCCGCAACATTGCCGACCTTGAA
>JAYVSP010000961.1:0-7145 GCA_043775215.1 Planctomyces sp.
CGCTCCGAGCCTGTGAATCTTTCGAGCCGCGACCGTCAGGGAGCGTCAGGGAGCGGTCATAAGTCCTTGTCCGTCACACTCCCTGACGGTCGCGGCTCGAAAGATTCACAGGCTCGGAGCGTCGTGCCACAATCAATGCGGCTTTGCCGCGCTATGTCTTTCCGCTACCTGAAAGGAGCACCAATGACTTCCCAAACGCGTCGTTCGTTCATGCAGAGTTCGTCCGTGGCCGTCGTGTCGGGTGTGTTGCTGTCGCACCTCGATCAAGTGGCGAAGGCTCAGGCCAGTGAGCGAGTTCGCGTCGGGATCATGGGGGCCGGCGGGAGAGCGTCGTCGTTGATTGCGTCGTTCTCGGCGAACAAGGACGTCGAGGTCGTCGCGATTGCGGACCTTGATGCGAATCGGTTGCCGAAAGGGCTGGAGTCTGCTGAGAAGTTGCAGGGGAAGAAGCCGCGCGGGGAGTCGGACTTTCGGAAGTTGATTGATGACAAGTCAATCGACGCGATCGTCATCGGAGTGCCGGATCATTGGCATGCGATTCCGACGATCTTGGCGTGTCAGGCGGGGAAGGATGTGTATGTCGAGAAGCCGGACAGCCACAACATCGTGGAAGGGATGCGGATGGTTGCGGCGATGCGAAAGCACAAGCGCGTCGTGCAAATGGGATCGCAGCATCGTTCGACCACGCGGATGCAGACGGCGATTGAGTTCGTGAAGACAGGCAAGCTCGGCCGTTGCGTGGTGGCCAAGGCATGGGAAAGCTCGAAGCAGGGAGCCGTCCCGGTGCGGCCTGATGGGATGCCGCCGGCCGGAGTCGATTACGACATGTGGCTCGGTTCGGCGCAGGTGCGGCCGTTCAATCCGAATCGGTTTCATGGGAACTGGCGCTGGTTTTATGACTTCGGCACCGGCGATCTGGGCAACGACGGCGTGCATCGGTTGGACATGGCGGTCGCGGTGCTCGCGGCGGCGTGCGAGGTGCAGAAGGACGAGCCGCTCGGTCTACCGACAACCGTCTTCGCGAACGGTGGCAAGTGGTACTTCGATGACGCTCAAGAATTCCCAGACACGATGCAAGTCAACTACGAGTTCGGTTCTGGCAACGTCAAGGATGGAAAACGCCCGAAGCTGCTGACCTACGAGATGCGAGTTTGGGCTCCCTATGACTACCTCGGCGAATCAGAAGGCTCGGCGTTGTTCGGCGATCAAGGCTACATCGTGCTGGGCAACACGCGCTGGACCGCGTATAGCCGCGGCGGCCAGGTGCTCGCGAAAGGCGAAGGAGACAGCCACGAGAAACCGCACGTGCAGAACTTCATCGAGTGCATCAAGTCACGAGCGAAGCCGTACTGTGATCTCGAAACAATCGGCCATCCGGCGTCGGTGCTGTGTCACGCCGGCAACATCTCCGCGCGACTCGGCCGCAAGCTGACGATCGATGCGGCGACGGAAACTTTTGTCGGCGACGCCGAAGCGAATGCACTGCGCGGCCGAACCGAATGGCGGAAGCCGTGGGTACTGCCAGAGGTGTGAGTATCGGAGGGGTGTGAGAGGGGAGGAGGAGGTTTGGGTCTCACCTCCTCACCTCCTCACCTCCAGCCAAGGTTGCTGGTCGCCCGTCACGCGCAGGTCGGCATTTGTCATACGACCTGCATGACCGGCACCCTCTCACTGGAAACTGGCCTACAATCCATAGGCGCTGCTCTTTTGCCGCCCAACATTCGGCCGATTCAAACGGCGTGATCCCTTCCGCTTGCATTGACGGAATAAGCGGTGATGGCCACGGGGAGATGCAGTCGTGTTGAAGAGCTTTTGTTTTCTCTGGTCGTGCGTGAAGAGCCGCGAATCAATCAGTGACAAGATTCGTAGGACAGCCTTCCCAGGCCATTGCCGGGAAAGCCGGTCGGGCCGGGTAGCGCATCCTACGACAGTTTTTGAGACGCCGATCCTGAAATCCGCGTGCTGGGCGATGTTGGTTTTGAGTCCCTTCTGTCTGGACACGGCGATCTCACGCGCGTTGGCCGAAGAGTCTGACCAGAGCACGCTCCGAGAGCCCGCGCTCGGCCCGGAAGGGATTGCTCGAGAATCCCGAATGGCATTGCTTCAGGAACCCGCTGCGCCGGTGAGCGGACCGCCGGCCCCAGCGGCACCGATCTCCGAACTCGAGCAGTTGCTGACGCGCCCCGTGGAAGTTCCGGCTTTGTCACAAGTGGTGAATACGGTCAGTCGTCAAGAAAGCACCGTGGGTAAGTCGCCGACCGCCGTGTTCGTGATCACCAATGAAATGATCCGCCGTTCGGGAGCCACGTCGATTCCCGAGGCGCTGCGGATGGCCCCGGGCGTGAGCGTGGCGCGCATCGACTCGAACAAATGGGCGGTGGGGATTCGCGGTTTCAACGATCGCTTCGCCGGCAAAACGCTGGTGCAGATTGACGGTCGAGTGATCTACAACCCGATCACTTCGGGAGTCTACTGGGATGCTCAAGATGTGCTGCTCCAGGACGTGGAGCGGATCGAGATCATCCGCGGGCCGGGAGCGACTGTGTGGGGTTCCAATACGCTCAACGGCATCATCAACATCATCACTAAGAACTCAAAGGACACCCAGGGAGCCTTAGTCGTTGCTGGCGGCGGCACCGAAGAAAAGGGCTTCACCAGCGTGCGCTATGGGGGTGAGATCGATGGCGAAGAGCTGACCTATCGCGTCTACGGGAAATGGTTCGAGCGTGACAACGGCTTCCTGCCCAGTGGTGGTTCGCAACTTTCCACTCCGCCGGGAGGCATCCCCTACACGAGTGCCAAGGATGACTGGCGGAAAGGTCAAGGGGGATTTCGAGTTGACTGGGAAGCGACCGAGGTGGACACCGTCAAGTTTCAAGGCGACATCTTTGCCGTCACCAGCGCCCGTGGTGATTTCCGTCCGCAATCGGCCGCGCCCTTCGTGTTCCAGAATAATGAGGACGAGTACTCCACCGGCGGAAACCTGCTCACTCGCTGGCAGCATCAAACGGGAAAAGATTCGAGTTGGGCGTTGCAGTTCTATTGGGACCACTTCGGTCGGAAGTCCGCGAACAACAACAACATTTCTGCCACTCACCCCATCAACGTCGACGTTCTGAATTTTCGCGTGGACACCTACGATCTGGATTTTCAACACCAGTTTCCGTTAAACGACCGGCAGAAATTCATTTATGGCCTGGGCTATCGGGCGCAGGACACGTTCTTCGGAGAAAGCAGTGGCGACAACGGATTCGCGCTCGGCGCGAACCCGCAGAACCGCGCTCTGTATCGGTATTCCGGCTTCTTGCAGAATGAATTCAAGCTGGTGGAGGACCGCTTGTATTTCACGGCGGGGTCGAAATTCGAGCACAACACCTACGCCGGGTTTCAATATCAGCCCTCGGGCCGCTTGCTGTGGACCCCGACCAACCGGCAGTCTGCCTGGGCGGCTGTGTCTCGGGCCGTGCGGATTCCCAACGTGGGCGAAGAGGCGATCGCTATCACGGGGTTCACTCCAACTCCCGGCGTGCTCGTGCGGACTCTCCCGAATCAGAGCCTGAACGCGGAAGACGTCCTCGCGTATGAATTGGGTTATCGTGCCCAACCCAACGACGAGTTCTCGTTCGACACCGCAGTCTTTTACAACGTGTACAACAACCTCATCGTTGCCAAGGGTATTGGGGTCGTTCCAGGGTCGCCGACGATTGCTCAGGCGATGCGTACGAACGGTGCGAGCGCGGATACATACGGGGCTGAGTTGTCGGCAACTTGGAAACTGTCCGAGTCGTGGCGGCTCCAAGGCTGTTACAGCTTCTTGCAAATGCAGCTCCATGCTGATCCGAGTCTGCCAAAGAGTTCAAAGATTAACGCAGAGCGTCCCGAGGGGCAAAGTCCGCAGCACCAGGTCTTTCTGCAATCCTCGTGGGACTTGAACAGCGAGTGGCAGTTCGATTTGCTCGCCCGGTATGTGGACTCTCTGAGCAAGTTCCCGTCCGCCGTGCCCAACACGGTGCCCAGTTACATCTCGATGGATGCGCGTCTCGGTTGGCGTCCGAATAAGAACTGGGAAATGTCGCTCGTCGGTCAGAATCTGCTCGACAGTCATCATCTCGAATTTAGCGGCAATCAGTTCTTGGCGGCACCGCTGGTCGAAATTCAACGCGGCGTGTATGCCCAAGTGGTTTGGCGGCGTTAATGGAGTTATGTAGCCACGTTCGCCAGAACGTGGGTTTTTGAGCGATTCGCACACGCTCTGGCGAGCGTGGCTACATAGCTTAGTCCCACAGTGCATTTTCCGCAGCGCATTTTCGACTGTCTTGTCCCCTCGCCCCGGTACTCCGGGGAGAGGGCTAGGGAGAGGGGAATTGGTGAGCAGACACCACCAGCACCTTCGGCCCCCTCTCCCTAACCCTCTCCCCCGAAGCGGGGGCGAGGGGACAAGCAGCCGCACCATTCGTGGTGCGGTTCGACTTGTGATTGTGTGGCAGGAGTTTTACCGTGGTGTTCGTACCGTCATCTCAGCGAATGTTGCCATGAGAATTCCGCACTGCATGATTTCGCACTGCATGATTTCGCACCGTGTTGTCGCCAACTTGGCCGGGGCAATTTGTCTGCTGGTCAGCGTGTTGTCGTTCTCGGTTGTGGCACAGGACGTGGTCAGCCGCGAGTACGAAATCAAGGCGGGAGTCATCAGCCTGCTGGGCAAGTTTGTGACCTGGCCGGAAGGCGTTGCTCCGAGCGGTACACGGCCCCTGGTCATCGGCGTGCTGGGACCAGACCCGTTTCTCGAAGGGGGCGTCAACCAGTTGGATCGGACCGTCGCTGCGGAACGCGCCAAGGGTCGCCAGATCGTCGTTCGCCGGTTCGAATCGTCCAAGGACTATCAATCGTGCCACATCTTGTTCGTGACCGACTCGACGGGGGATCGTCTCGCCGCGGCCAAGAAGTTGACGGACGGGAAACCAGTCCTGCTGATTGGCCAGTCGCCGGGATTGGCTCGGCAGGGATGCACCGTCAACATGCTGTTTGATCGCGCCACAAATCTCATTCGACTGGAGATCAATCCCGACGCGGCGAGCCGCGCCGGTTTGAAACTCGCGCCGGACCTGCTGCGACTGAAGCTGGTGGACATCATCCGCGACAAAAAATGAAAAACACCGCCGACCAGTCTGTGGCGAACCGCTGGACGCACCTTAAACTCGGATCCGAGTTGCAATCGTGTCCGGTACATTTCTCGGGGGATTGACATCCCCCGCTCGCTTGTTTTTTGGGTGGCATCGTGTCCGATTATCTGTGTCTGCGAATCGCGGGAACACTCTTGATGCTGTGGCTTGGGCTGTTGAATGCCGAAGCCGCTGATCCACAGGTTCGCGAGGCCGAAACGAAGCGGATCGAGGTCATCGAACGAGTGGCTCCGACGGTGGTGGCCGTGTTCGCCAAAGGGGGCGCTGGCGGCGGGTCGGGAGTGCTCATCAGCAAGGACGGTTTCGCGCTGACGAACTTTCACGTCGTCAACGGGCTGGGGCCGTTCATGAAGTGTGGCCTCAACGACGGAGTGCTGTACGACGCCGTGTTAGTTGGCATCGATCCGACCGGTGATGTGGCGCTCATCAAACTGCTGGGGCAAAACGATTTCCCCGTCGCGACGCTGGGCGACAGTGACAAGCTGGAGATCGGTGACTGGACCTACGTCATGGGCAATCCGTTCTTGTTGGCGACCGATTTTGCTCCGACGGTGACTTATGGAATTGTCAGTGGCACGCACCGCTATCAGCCGCCGTCCGGAACGTGGCTGGAATACACCGACTGCATTCAGGTCGATACATCGATCAATCCGGGCAACTCCGGCGGGCCGCTGTTCAATTCAGTGGGCGAACTGGTCGGCATCAACGGCCGGGGTTCGTTTGAGAAACGAGGCCGAGTGAACGCGGGCGCGGGATATGCGATCTCAATTAATCAGATCAAGTTTTTTCTCGATCAACTCAAAGCCGGCCGAGTTGTCGATCATGCCACGCTGGGAGCGACCGTCACGACTCAGTCCGATGGCAGTGTCACGGTCAATGGCATCCTGGAAACTTCCGACGTCTTTCGTCGTGGACTGCGAACGGGCGATGAACTGGTCACCTTCGCGGGACGTCCGATTCGGAGCGTGAATCAATTCAAGAACATTCTGGGGATCTACCCGAAAGACTGGATGCTGCCGCTCGTGTTTCGCCACGAGGGGGATCGCCGCGAGATTTACGCGCGGCTTCGCGGTCTGCACGCCAAGTCGGAATTGCTGCCGGGAAGTCCGCCGCCGAAACCCCATCCACAACAGAAGCCTAAAAGCGACAAAGACAAAAAGCCCGGCGAAAAGCCGGAATTCCCGCAACCGCCGATGCCCGATCCGCATGCCGAGTTGGAGAAGCTGATCCCAGAGCAGTGGAAAGATTGGTTCGTCCCGAAGCCGGGCTTCGCCAACTATCGATTCAATCAGTTGGAGCAAGACCGAGTGTTGGCGCCGCTGAAGTCGCTCGGCGATTTCTCCTCGGCCACAGGCACCTGGCATCTGAACGGACAGTCGGCGGCGGGCGATCCGTTTGAATTGACGCTCGCACAAAAAGGGATCGGCCTGGAGATTCGCGATGCGGCGTTCTTTCAACAACTGGAGGAAACCGACGCAGCAGATGAACCGCCCGGCACCGGCGGCTTCTTAATCGGAGTCCATCATCTGCGACTGCTGTTGTCGAAAGGCCCATCCGCATTTACCGAATGCCTGTACTTCGGCAGCGAACCACTGGATGGCCGCGGCGAGTTGGTGGACGTCATCGTCTCCACGCTATCGGCAGTGGAGACGCGCTGGTTCTTCAGCCATTCAACTGGTGCGTTGGTCGGTTTCGACACACGACTGCACGAGGACGCCGAAGAGTGCATCGTGCGGTTCACCGGCCTGACCGACTTCGCCGGCCAACAATGGCCGCAAACATGGTCGATCCGCAGCACGGCAAAAGAGTTTGCAACGTTGCGGTTCGAGAAGGCTGAGTTCACATCGGCGAAGAAGGGAAAGTAATAGCGCGGCGAAGCCGCAAATCCGAAAACCAAAGAACCAAATCCGAAAGAAACACAACGCCCGAAATCCGAACGGCTACTTGCCGCGACTGAGGATG
>JAYVSP010000962.1:0-3291 GCA_043775215.1 Planctomyces sp.
CATCCTCAGTCGCGGCAAGTAGCCGTTCGGATTTCGGGCGTTGTGTTTCTTTCGGATTTGGTTCTTTGGTTTTCGGATTTGCGGCTTCGCCGCGCTACGTTCTTACGCGAATTGCAAATCAGGTCATTCTGCAGCATCTTCTGTGCGAGGCCGAATTGCTTCGAAGTACCGACGAATCGTCTGCCGGTGTCCCAGCGGGAGATTCTCTTGGTCGAGGACTGTTTCGCTGAGCTTGCGGTATTTGTGATAGACCTCTTTCAGGCCGCGCTGAGCTTTCTCATCTGACTCTGGGGAGGAGACGGTTTCGACATCGGCGGCTCCCTGTTCACCTTTTGGCCCCTGAATGTTTTCGCGGTTGGTCTTCGAGGCCAAGTCGGTGCGGTCCCCTTTCGACTGCGAATTCGTTCCCTTGCCCGCCTGCAAGCTGGGGTTTTTCGCGAGCTTGTTGCTTCCGCTTTGACCGTTCGTTTGGCAGCGGCTTTTGCACTCACTGAGCTTGTCGCATTGTTTCTTGAGCAGGTCATTGACCTTGGTGCGATTACTTTGCTGCTTCGCACACTCACTCAGTTTGGCCGCGCCATTCTTGGCCTGTGACGGCTTGTCGTTCTCGATTCCCTCGGCCATCTCTTGCGCCGCCTGGCTTAGCGATTTCAGGCCCTTTTGATCCGCGGCGGCGGACGCTTGTTTCAGTTTGTCCGAAACTGCTCGCGATTCCTGACGGTTGAGCTGCGGGTTGTCCAACTTGGAGAGTTCGTCGGCAGCCTTGTCGTACTCTCCTGCTTGCAATGCCTTCCCGGCAGGCGCGAGAGCTTGAGCGGACTGCAATGCCTCGCCGATCCCCTGCAACTGTTCATCGGTTTGTGCGACATTGAACTGTGCCGCGACTGCTTGCAATTCCGATTGCATCTCGGACAGTTTGGCCAGCGCGTCGCGCAGATCGACGCCCGGCTCTTGCAACGCCTGGGCCTCGGCTTGCAGTTGCTTGACGAGAGCGTCGATCTCCGGATCGTGATTCTCCGGCAATTGTTCGAGAAGTTCTTGAAGGTTGTCGGCGACCTGTTGTGCCTCGGCGACGATCTCAGGAATCGCCTCAGCCGGACCGGCACTGACTTGCAGTCGATCCGTCGGCCAACAGAGCAGTCCGACCGCGACCGCCAGCGCGGCCACCGTCCAACGCCAAGAAGATGGCATCCGCACGGGAACGACAAGTTGTGGTTCAACCTGCTGCAGGTGCTGTGCGGCGTCTTCGAGCTGCAGTTCTTCGCATTGCCCGGCGACCCCCGATTGCTGGCGATTCAGAAATGCCAGTGCGGTCTCGGTGCGGTCTTTTAGCTCATATTGCCGATCGATCGCACGAGCCGCCGGCAGCCAGTCTTTCTGCAACAGACAGCCGACGCCCGCCACGGTCACCGTCAGCAACGGCATTCCGATCAGTGCGATCAATCCACTGAGAACGGAGAATTCCCCAACCGAACTGAACCGTAACGCCACCAAACCGGCGGCCACGCAGGCTCCCATCAGCAATCCGCGCACTGCCGCCTGCGCTATGGAAACGATCCACAACCGCTGCCGCACACGCCTGAGTTTGCCGAGGATCTCTTCACGCATTACACGATTCCCGTTCGCCGAAGTGGAATAGCGTTGTTCTGGGATTTGAGTTGTTCCCATCCGTGTGGCTTTCTGATCCGTGTGGGACTGCGTTGCCAGGGCTTGACCGATCTCAAAGAACGCCGACCCACACGGATAAGAAGGCCACACGGATGGGAGCAAGTCCTCGACACCCTGGTCGGTGGACCCTTCGGTCAGAGGCCTCGCCGGGCATCTCGAAGGATGCCTGTGGCCCGATCCTCTACTTCCAGACGCGGCGTAGAAACTCCACGAAATTGCGCCACAGGATGTCTTCAATGTCGTCCTGAGAATATCCGCGCTGGCGCAACAGGCCCGGAAGCGTTTGCAGGTCGGCGATCGAATTCAGGTCCATTGGTGTCTGCTCGGTGCCGTAGCCACCGTCGAGGTCGGTGCCGATCCCCACGTGCTTGGCGTTGCCGGCGAGCTGGCAGATGTGGTCGATGTGGTCGCAAATCCGCTCGATCTTCAATTGGAAGTCGGACGGCTTGCTGCGCAAATGGGTCCAGCCAGGGACCATCATGATCGCGTCAAACGCCATTCCCAAGACACCGCCACGCTCGATGACCGCTTTGATTTGGTCATCCGCGAATTGCCGATTCCACGGAGCCAGCGCGCGGCAATTCTGGTGACTGGCCCACAATGGCCCGTCGTCATAGACATCCAGTGCGTCCCAGAAGCACTCGTCACACAGATGCGTTACGTCCAGGATGATCCCCAGCCGCCGCATTTCGCGGAGCAGGTCTTTGCCCTGAGGCGACAGCGGCCCACTGGCATCGGTCCCGTGAGCGTACACGCCGGGACCATAGTGTGCCGGCCCCAGCGCTCGCAGGCCGTCGGCATAACTTCGTTCCAAATGCTTGAGCGTGATGATCGAGTCCGCTCCTTCTAGACTGAGCACGAAGCCGATCGGCAAGTGCTTCGCCGGAGTGCGTGATTCGACAACGTACGGCGTGCCGTCGTCGCACGGCGGCGCCTGCCGCCACAGATCCAAATGCTGGTCGAGTTGAGCACGATAGCGAATCGACACCAGTTCGCCCGCCTCTTCCATCGCGCGATACCACGCCAGTTGGCCTTGAGTTTGTGCCCACGCTTGTTCGGGCGAACTCCAGCCAGGCAGCCGATGAAAGTAGGGCGAATAGCGGCCAATCTGAGTCGCCACACACAGCCCGACTCGTCCCCTCCGCATTTCTGGCAAGCAGACCGTGTTGTTGCCGCGGTCTACTTTGTCCTTCATGTTTTGTTCCCAGCGGCGAATGCGTTCCTGCGTCCAACGCAAATCGCGATTCCATTCCAGCGCGTTCATGCTGAGATCGAGATGCACATCAAAGATGAAGACCGGTTCGCTCATAAGTTGCTCCTGATGAAAAGTGGCCGTCAGCGAAAGAGCTGAAATAGTGACACCTCTTTATGTGGAAGGCCAATGCATCGGGCGATGATCGGATACACAGAGTTCATGAAGAAAACTCGCGGCTTCCTGGGAGCCAGCCAGTCGGTTCGGCTCACTTCATGCTTTGTACTACTTAGTTCTCAGATTCTTGTTTTCCTGCGCGCATTTTGTAGCGGAACGGCGCAAACCGTCCGGTTTCACAGACACCGGGCGGCTTGCGCCGCACCGCTACCTTTTGGTTGCGGCCAAAGGCCGCGTCGTTTAACCCCAACGCC
>JAYVSP010000963.1:0-6703 GCA_043775215.1 Planctomyces sp.
GCCGCCGAGTTTGGGCGATCACGACCGCAGCCGCGATGTTGGTTTGCGCGGCGAGTGGTTCGTGGCTGTGGTTCGCGACACAGCCGAAGCCCGTTTCGATTCAAACTCTGTGCGATGTCACACCGCTTCAAGCCGGCGACCTGCCTGTTGCGAGCAATTCGACCGCGTTGCCTCCATTGCCGCAAAGCTGGCAGCGATTTAACGGACCGAAGATTGTCGGGGCTCCGTGCTGGTTCACGCCGCCAAACTCGAAAACTGCTGTGGCGTGGATTCCGTTTGAACTCACCGCGAAGCCGCTCATTCGCGGTGTGCTGCTGGCAACGGCCCGAAGCAACGTGCTCGATCCGCCGGCAGAATTAATCGTACAGGCGACTCGGTTGGGCTATACGCAACGAGACGGAAAGCCGCTTTCGATTGCAGGCTGGTCGGAACACGGCGTAGTTTATGTCTGCTTCGTGCGCGGCGAACCGGCTGCATTGGAACGGCTCTTGAAGCTGACGGCACCAACGGCCGCGTGAGCGATTTAGAATGAATCATCCGGGGAAAGAGGGAGTGCATTCGCCATGAACGCCGACCTGCGATAGCCTGTTGAGTCAAATAGACGGCCCCACGAATTGCTGCCACTCCCGTGACGTGTCCTATGCCGACACCGCTGCCTTTGGTCCATGAACTTCACCCACCACCCGACGTCGCGGACACATTGTGCCGCTTCGCCGATTGGCCGAACGTGGTGCTGTTCGACAGTGCGTCTCGGCGGCCAGAGTTGGGACGGTACTCGTTCTTGACGGCTGATCCGATTGAGTTCGAGGAACTCGCGACAGTCCCGTATGGCACCGACCCGTTCGCGCGGTTGCGGACTTGGTCGCAACGTTTCAGCGCAGCGACAATTCCCAATCTGCCACCATTTCAAGGAGGCATCGCCGGTTTACTGTCGTATGAATTGGGAGGTGCGTGGGAGCGACTGCCGTGTCCAACAATCGATGAGTTCGAACTGCCCTGGCTCGCGGTTGGACTTTACGACTGGGTAATCGCTTGGGATCACGTCCAGAATCGAGCGTGGATCATTTCCCATGGACTCCCGGCGGCGGAAGCCGATCGAGAATACCGCGCTGCGGAGCGACTGCAATCGGTGCTTGGGCGATTAAGAGCAGATTCCATATCTCAAATTTCAAATTTCAGATCTGACGTCTCAAATCAGCGAACGGAAATCTCGTCGTCCCAAAACGCTTTTCCGGGGCTTGCGGGGCTGAGCAGCAATTTCTCCAAAGTGGCTTATCTCCTCGCGGTCGAACGAGTCATCGATTACATCCGCGCGGGAGACATCTTTCAGGTGAATCTGTCGCAACGACTGTTATTCCCGGCGAACACCGACGGCCTGTCGCTGTACCTGCGGCTGCGCGAGCGAAACGCTGCGCCGTTTGCCGGCTACTTTGCTCATGACGATTGGGTCGTGGCGAGCGCGTCGCCGGAACGGTTCTTCAGCCTGCGCGACGGCGAAGTGGAGACGCGGCCGATTAAAGGAACCCGACGACGACGGCATCTTCCGGAGGCCGACCTGTATACTGAAGACGAACTGCGCGAAAGCGAAAAAGATCAGGCAGAAAACGTGATGATCGTGGATTTGCTGCGGAACGATCTCTCGAAAGTTTGCCAACCAGGTTCGATCCGTGTCCCGACTTTGTGCGCCGTTGAGGTCTATGAAACCGTGCAACATCTGGTCTCGGTCATTCGCGGTTCACTGGAGTGCCGTGCGAACGGACAATACCGCGATGTGTGGGATGTGTTTCAGGCGACGTTTCCGGGAGGTTCGATCACCGGCGCTCCGAAGGTCCGCGCCATGCAGATTATCGCCGAATTGGAACCGACTGTGCGCGGTTCGTACTGTGGGAGCCTGTTTTACGTTGGCTTTGACGGCTCGGCCGACAGCAATATTTTGATTCGAACATTCACGGTCCGCCGAGGCTGGATTCAGTGCTCGGTCGGTGGTGGAATTGTCGCTCAGTCCGATCCCGCCGCCGAATACGAAGAAACGCTGCACAAGGCCGAGGGAATGCTGCGTGCATTGCAATGAGATGCGACCAGCAGCCAGAACGGCCTCAAATCAAAAATCGTTAATTCACATGATTCTGTTGATCGACAACTACGACAGCTTCGTGTTCAACTTGGCTCGCTACTTTCGCGAGCTGGGTTGCGAGGTCGAGGTCGTCCGTAACGACCGCGCGACGGTCGATGAGATTGCAGCACTGCGGCCAGAAGCGATCGTGCTATCGCCGGGGCCAGGCACCCCCAGCGAAGCGGGGATTTGTCTGGAGGTTGTGCGACGGCTGGGGCCGTCGATTCCCCTATTGGGTGTGTGCCTGGGACATCAAGCGATCGCTGCTGCCTTGGGGGGCGAGGTTATCCGCGCACCAGAGCCGATTCATGGACGGACCTCGCTGGTCGAGCACGATCAACAACGACTGTTTTGCGGTCTGCCGCTTCCGCTGACGGCAACGAGATATCACTCGCTAATCGTGCCCGAAACGACGTTGCCGTCATGTCTCCGAGCAACAGCACGGACGTCAGATGGTTTATTGATGGGGATGGAACACCTTGACTGGCCGACATTCGGTCTACAATTCCACCCGGAGTCGGTACTCACAAGCGGCGGACATCGGTTGCTGGAAAACTTCTTGAGCTTGGCTGGGCTGCGTCCGCAAAGGGATCGCGACGTCGGCGAATTGGAACGGCTGGAGCATCGCGAGCTTCAGCCGCCGCCGAGTGAAGATTGGAGTTCCCTGGGACCGCTGCATTGGTGATGCAAACGGCAGCACGCCAGTAATTTTCCCAGTCCGCCTATTTTTGCCATCTGGCCTGATGCCGAGGCCGGAGTGTGACTCTTCTGCCGAAGCAGTACCAGCTCGTCTGATTTTTCCTGCTGTTATGGGTCGATAAACCCTGAAGCGGGGCACCCGCGACTGGGCCAGTCGCTGCTCATCGGTTTGGTCCGGGTTATTAAGTGGTCGTTCAGCAAGAACGGCGAGAGCTTCACGGCGCGGTGACATCAACCGTCCGTCGCCCTCCGCTTGAGGTGAGAAGATGCTACGGAATCGAATCGCATGGGGCACGGCCACCCTCTTTGGCCTAGTAATCATTATGGCAATTTCCGCTGTCGGAGCGCAACACTCCGAAGCTTGGAAACAGAATTACAGCCAGGCGGTTGATGAAGCCAAGCAGTCTGGCCGGCCCTTGCTGCTCCATTTTTACGCGAAGTGGTGTGGGCCATGTCGTCAGATGGAACACGACGTATTGCACAGCAATGACGTGCGCGACCTGCTGTCGAAAGATTTCGTGGCCGTGCTGGTCAATTGCGACGAGCATCCCGAACTGCAGATGCAATTCAATATTCAATCGCTACCAACAGACATCGTTCTGAGTCCCGATGGTGCCGTCTTGTTGAAGTCGGAAGGCTCGCGAGACAAAAAAACCTACCTGGCACAGCTCGCTCGTGTCATTGAGCCATCCGAGAATCCTCCGCCGGTACAGAAACAACCGGTTGCGGAAAAAGTCAAACTCTTGGTGGGCCTGGACCGGTACAGCCCGGTGTCACTGGCCAAAAACCGCCAGTGGCGAAAAGGGAAAAACGAATTCGCACTTGTGTACCAAGAAGTGGTTTACTTGATGTTCGACGATAAGGAGTATCAGGAGTTCAAGGCCGAGCCCACAAAGTTTGCGCCGCGACTGTTGGGTTGCGATCCCGTCGTGTTGTGGACATCCGATCGAGCAGTGCCGGGGAGCACGCAGTTCGGAGCCTATTTCGATGGCGAACTGTATCTCTTCAACAGCGCCGAAAATCGCGACCGCTTTAAGGGGCGGCCAAACCTGTATTCGCGTCCGCAGCATGTCTTGAAAGTCGATGAAATCGACGGTCCGCGTTGGCAGTAGCCAGTTCGGGCAAGGTTGAGAAAGCGGGCGGAGTGCAATTGACACGTGCAGGGGCTGGGCTATATTACCCGTGTCGCTTGAGCTTATGGCGTTTCGGTCTTCCTGGTGTCTTGATCAGTTTGCGGCCTTTGACTCATTGGCTGCCCGGGAAGAAATGACTCGGTGACGCTGCTCCCTGAACCGGACGGGAGCCCGTGAAATCTGGGTCTCTTAACGCCTCAAAAATGTGTTGGTAAATTGGTTCTTCACTGGAACCTCTGGCGACCTAGGACACTCGACTATTGAGCGAGATTGTCCCGAAGGCAAAGCTGATGGAGCCAAAGCTTTGCTGGCCTTGACGACTTTGGTTCGCGGATAGGCTTTGCCAAGTCAATTATGTAGCTGAGTTGCACCGCAACTCAGGTTCCGAGTCGCAGTGCGACGCGGCTATTTGTGGCTTGGTGGTCACCTTTGCGAATTTGAGGCTCTGCCGCCTTGAGCGGTGTGTGTGGGTGCGGCTCGATTCCCTTCGAGTTCGGCCTTCTGTTGACGGAGTATTCCCGGAGCCATTGGCTCCCCTCCCCATCAACTAGTGCCACAAGGGCATGGACCTTTGCGACGGTTTTTCGACCGAGCATGAGGAATTCTGTGGGATCAAAGCGTCTCGGATGTTTGTCGTCCGTTGTTCAGCGCTGGATGCTCGGCGATTGGTATCGCCTGGGCGTGAAGGCTTGTTGGAAATGTCGTCTCGCAGTCTGGTCTTCGTTTGGAAGAACCGATGCACTGCTGAGCCGAGGTTGTTCCCTGACTTTGAGTCGGCTTCGGAGGGTTTCCTTCAGCCGAATTTTTGTTAGTCACTCTAATGGGTTATCGCATGCCGGAAGAAAAACGGACTAGAGCGTCCACCGTGAAGCCGCAACGTCGGCGTCGTGTTGCTAGCAGCAAGCCAGAAACAGATGCTTCGCCGGAGCCGTCGCTCGAAGTCGCACCTGCAAAATCGCCCGTCGATTCGGTGGTTATCGTCTCGCCGCCGACCGAACGTCGCGGAAAGTCTCGCTCCGAAAATGAACGTTTTGGCGCCAACGTCGAAGACGAGATTGTTTTCCCGGAAGACAAATCTGCCTCGACTGCTTCGACTCCCCATTCCGCACCAGCACCCGGCATCAATGTTGAGGATTTCGACTCGGGTCGCGGGTATACGAATCAAGAGGGCGGGTATTCCAATCAAGGCAGCGATTCCGATCAGGCGGGCGTCGTTTATGACCGCGGAACTGGAGACGATTCAGGTCTGCCTCGCCGTCGCCGCCGCCGCCGTCGTGGTGGCGGTCAAGTCGACAGCAACACTCGTCCGCCCAACGGTCAGCAGCGTGGCTATGGACAGCGTCAGCCTGGTGGGCAACGCCAACCCGGCCCGCAACGCCAATTCAGCCAGCAGCGGCAGTTCGGTCAGCAACGCCAATTTGGTCAGCAGCGGGATTTCGGCGGCCAACAGAGGGATCAATACCGTCAGCCAAACTCGCGGGCGCGCAGCGATGAGGTCGGGCCGGACGAGCAAATCAGCATCATGGATGGTGTGCTCGAATTGCATCCCAAGGGTTATGGCTTCCTGCGCGACCCGAAGAAGAATTACTGCTCGCAGGAGTCGGACCCATTTGTTTCTAGTTCGCTGATCGAAAAGGCCGCGCTGCGCGAAGGAGTGACGGTGCGCGGAGCGGTTGGTTCCGGAACACGGGGGCAAGGGCCGAGACTCAAGTCGGTCGAATTGATCGACGGCATGTCGACCGAAGACTACACAAAAGTCAAGAAGTTCGACGACCTCACGGCGATTACTCCATTTACGCGCGTCAAGATGGAAATCGGCCCGCGGCCGATCACTATGCGAGTCATGGACCTGCTCACACCAGTCGGCCGAGGACAGCGCGCTTTGATCGTCGCTCCGCCGCGAACCGGCAAGACGATGCTACTCCAAGAAATCGCCGAGTCTGTCAGCCGCAATCATCCGGACATGCATCTGATCGTCATGCTGATCGACGAACGCCCGGAAGAAGTGACCGAAATGCGTCGGCATGTGAAGGGCGAAGTCATTGCGTCGTCGCTCGACAATGATACCGAAAGCCATGTGCGCATCAGCCAACTCATTATTGAGCGTGCCAAGCGGCTGGCCGAAGAAGGAAAGAACGTCTTCATCCTGATGGATTCGATCACCCGCGCGGCCCGTGCGTTCAACAAATGGACGAACACCGGCCGCACCGCGACCGGCGGCCTCGACGTTCGAGCCCTCGACATCCCGAAAAAGATGTTCGGCTCGGCCCGTCAATTTGATGAAGGCGGTTCGTTGACCATCGTGGCAACCGCCCTGATCGATACCGGCAGCCGTGCGGACGAGGCGATTTTTCAAGAGTTCAAAGGGACCGGCAACATGGAACTGGTCCTCAGCCGTGACTTGGCCGACCGTCGCATTTGGCCGGCGATCGACATCTCCAAGTCCGGCACGCGGCATGAGGAAAAGCTCTATGATCCGCTGCAACTCAACAGCATCGTCATGCTCCGCCGCAGTCTGATCTCACTCAGTCCGGTCGAGGCGTTGGAGCAACTCACCCGCACCCTCGAACGATTTCCCTCGAACAACGAATTCTTGGAGAAGGTCAAGTCGGTGCTGTGAGTTGTCCCGTAGCTTGACTCTCCAAGTCGAGCCATACGAGGTAGCGCGGCGAAGCCGCAAATCCGAAAACCAAAGAACCAAATCCGAAAGAAACACAACGCCCGAAATCCGAACGGCTACTTGCCGCGACTGAGGATG
>JAYVSP010000964.1:0-3257 GCA_043775215.1 Planctomyces sp.
CATCCTCAGTCGCGGCAAGTAGCCGTTCGGATTTCGGGCGTTGTGTTTCTTTCGGATTTGGTTCTTTGGTTTTCGGATTTGCGGCTCGGCCGCGCTATCACATTGGGAATCTCAGTTGCGGAGCAACTGAGCTACGGGTTACTACCGGCCGCGCGGGCTGGCTTGCAGATTCTGAAAGTTCTGAAACGCCAGCAATGCAAACAGGATGATGAGGAATTGGTCTCCGTGGCCGGTTTGAGAAAACTCGAACGCGCACCAGCCCACGATTCCGACGCAGACCAAAATCGAAAGTTTGAGTGTCCGTTCCCAAGCATCGAGCGCACGGAATCGGCCAATCACTTGATGCGCAATTTGACCGCCATCCAACGGCCAGACGGGAAGCAGATTCATCAAGCTCCAGTACAAATTGATGGCTAACAGCCACAAGACCAGCACGCGGACATGTGCGGAGCCGAACAACAATGAATCGGGAAACTGACGCGCGGACACTTTGACGACACCCCACAACAGCAAGCCGGCCGCCGGTCCCGCCGCGGAAATCAGAATGTTTCCCAAGCGTGACGGGTTGACAGTTCGTGTCGCGTAGCCGCCAAAGAAGTGCAGCACGATCTCCGAGCGACCGCCGTAATAGCGTCCGGCGAGTGCGTGTCCGAGTTCATGGATCAGAATCGACACAAACACCGCAACCATGCCCAAAACAGTCTGGTCCAATTTGTCGGACCAGACCAAAATCGCCGATGTCAACCAGAACCACGGACTAATGCGGACGGGAAATCCCAAACACGAGAAACGAAAATCGTAGTCAGTGGGAGGGACTTCCTGGCCCAGCATAGCGGTCTCCGGTGGTATGAATTTTATATGCGACTTGTGGACTGTAGCCGGGCATCCGATTGAATGCAAAAAGGGGCAGGACCAACACTCCACGTCACGCAAGGAGAAAATGGGCCAGAACAAAAACTCACGTCAAGACCAAAATTTCAACAGGTTAGGACCGGCGCAGAAATAACTGTCTGGAGTAGCGGAACTCGTGAGAGTTCCGTCCGAAGTCTCACGACTTCGGCTAAGACAGTTATTGATGCGCCGGTCCTTAGTCATGACCCAACGGCAGCGTGAAGAGGAACGTCGCGCCGCGGTCCGAATTCTGGACGGCCCACAGTTTTCCTCCGTGCGATTCGATGATCGAGCGGCTGATGGTCAGGCCCAAACCGAGGCCCTCCGGTTTGGTCGTGAAGAACGGTTTGAAGATCTGTTCGCAGTCGACGCCTTGGAAACCGTGACCATTGTCTCGGACGGAGACTTGCAAGACGCGGTCTTCGCGCAGTTTCGCCTTGATCACAACCTGCCGATCCGCGACTTCATTTGCGGCCATCGCGCGATAGGCATTGCGGAGCAGATTGATCAGCGTTTGCTGAATCTGAATGCGGTCGGCCAGTACCAACAGGTGTTCGGGCTGAAATTCACAATGCAGGTCGATGTGCTGGGTTCGAGTTTCGGAGGCGATCAATTCGGTCGCTTCCATCACCATGTCGTTGACATCAACCGTCGAGCGATGTGGTGTCGACTTGCGGCTAAAGTCGCGCATGCGGCGGATGATCTCGCCGGCGCGAGTCGCCTGTTCGGCAATCTTGTGCGTCCATTCCAGCAGTCGGTCGGCCCGAGCCAGTTTTCCATCGAGCAGCGTTTTCTCGCAGGCGTTCGCGAAGTTCACGATCGCAAAGAGTGGCTGATTGATCTCATGCGAGATGCCGGCCATCAATTCGCCCATCAAACTCAAGCGGCCAACGTGAGCGAGTTGAGCTTCGGCCTCGCGTGCCTTTTCCTCCGCCAGCTTCCGTTCGGAAATATCGCGCACATGGAACAGTAATGCCGGTTGCGAGCCATACTCGGTTTTACTGACATGCAGACTGACGGGGACTTCTTTCCGGACGGGATGCGAACTCCAGCTCTCCAGTTGTCGAAGTTCTCCGGAAGCCAGTTTGGGAAAGTCGCGGAGCAGATTGTCGTGGCACCGCGGTGGCACCAAGTCGATCACATGCAGACCGATCAGTTCGTCACGCGACATGCCGTGCAGTTCGCAGGCCGCCGGGTTCACATCGAGTACCAGGCCCGCCATTGACTCGACGAAGATGGCGTCCGGCGAATGCTCGAACAGCGTGCGAAATCGCCGTTCGCTGTCACGCAACTCAATCAACACCAAGGCCCGATCAGTCACATCTTGGCAGGTGCCGTACAGCCTTAGCGGGCGGCCCTCTTCATCGCGAGTGGCTCGCCCTTGCCCGTGCATGTGACGGACGGAACCATCCTTCCGCACCACGCGGTAATTGACGGCGTACGGTTCGTTGCGAGTCAACGTCGCATCAAGGCGTTCGCGCACGCTTGCCCGATCGTCCGGGTGAACCCCTTGCACGAACGACTGCAATGTCCCGCCGAATTCACTGGCCGGAATGTCCAGCACCTGATGCAGAGATTCCGACCAGACCACGACATCGTTGAGAATGTCCCATTCCCACCAGCCCAGCCGCGCGGCTCGCTGAGTTTCATCCAGCCGACCTTCCGCCTGATCGAGCCGGGACACCAACGATTGCAGATCACTCAGATCGTGCAGTGCCACAAGACACTGCTCGCCGTCCGAAGTTTTTGTCCGAAAGACCCGGACGGTGATCGGCACTGACGTGCCGTCAACACAATGCAGCCAGACACCCGCACGCTCACTCGGTTCGCCGCCGCGCTGCCATTCGGCGATCCATTCACTCAGCCGTACCACCGATTCCGGCTCGAACAGATTCCAGAACGGACAGCCCAGAGTTTCCTCGACCGAAGTTCCGCACAGTTCGCCAACCTTCGGATTGCCCGCGCAAACTAAACCGCTCGGCCAGTCAACACGCAGCCAACCTTCGTGGGACTGAGTCCAAAGAACCTCGGCTTCGAGACCGGTCAGCGATCGTGGCATGAGAGTCACTTTCTCGCGACTTTGCGTTTCGCTGTGCCACGAGCTTTCACCGTCTTCTTCTTCGCGGCAGCCGACGGTGCGGCGCGAGTGGACGGTTTCTTCGAGCCGGCCGCTGGTTCGCCCTCTTGGAAAATACGAGTCCAAGCTTCCGAAAACTTCACGCTCGACCCTGTATGTACCGTGTAGCCAGTCATGGGATTCTCCTGTTCTATTCTTCGCACGGGCGAGATTGATGCTTTGTACTACTAGTTCTCAGTTTCTTGTTTTCCTGCGCGCATTTTGTAGCGGAACGGCGCAAGCCGTCCGG
>JAYVSP010000965.1:0-5245 GCA_043775215.1 Planctomyces sp.
CGCCCAAACTCGGCGGCGCAGGCTCGCAAAACGCTCGTGCGGCGCGCGAACTCGAAGTGTCAGCGAGGGCGAACGCTCCAACATGGACGTGTCGGTCTCCGCAGGTAAGGACGACAACTCCGTCAATTGGACAATCAATTGCTCTTTCAATCCGCTCGGCACCGGCACGGCTTGCATGACCTCGGCGAGACGCCGATCACTGTCACGGCGCTCGCCGAACTTCGCCCAACAGGCGGAGCATTCTTGGACGTGTTCCCACGCGGCGGACAGGTCGGCATCGAGCGGTTCATCGGGAATCGGGTCGAGCCACACGGCATCGAGTCGTTCGAGGGCAGTGTCGCAATTCAGTGAGTTGGATCGGAAAGTAGTCATGGCAATTGGCGGGCGAGTGGTGGGGTGGGTTCGGTTGGCGATGTCTCGTCGTTTAGTAGTCGGCGGCGCAGATGTTGTTTGCCGCGAGACAGGCGGCTCATCACGGTTCCCAGCGGGACGGACAGTTGAGCGGCGATTTCCTGGTAGCTCAGTTCGTGGAAGTAATACATGACGAGCGGGAAGCGAAACTCTTCGGGCAAGTCGTTCAACGCGGATTGCAGTTCTTCCGAATTCAGTTCGCCCGGTTCCTCCACCGGATCGCTCGGTTCGGGGAGCGAATCCAGCGGGACGGATTGCCGAGCCGCTCGACTATGGTTGCGGAAGAAGTGATGCCGCAGAATCGCCAGCAACCAACTCTTGGCACTGTCGGCCTCGCGAAGCTGATGCAGCTTTTGCTGAGCCGTCAGGAAGGTTTGTTGCGTGAGGTCTTCCGCGTCAGCCACCGAACCGGTCAAACGAAACGACACCCGGTACAGCAACTCGTAATGTTGCCCGATCAGTTCGGCCACACGCTGTTGACACTCTTGCGAATCCATAGCATTGCGAGGAGAAGAGGCTCGGCTCGGCGGTTTATTCCCCGGAAAGTCATAGCACGGCAAAATTCCCACACAAGCCTGGCCGGAAGTAACCGAAAGGATGGATCGGACCAAAGAGTCCTTAGCGATACACCATCGAGAAATTTGTCGCATTCGTTAGTCGTTGCATTCGTCATTGACCAATGCCCGCTTTACAATCCTGCAAATGCACTTTGACGTCTGCAGCGCGGAGCACTCGTGGCCACTGAATTCTTTGACTCGATCAAGGCACTCGAAAGCAATATCACCAAGGCGCTGCTCGGCAAGCCGGAGGCAGTGCATCTGGCGATCGTGGCCCTGCTGGCCGAAGGGCACATTCTGATTGAGGATGCTCCGGGGGTCGGTAAGACTTCGCTCGCCAAAGCACTCGCCAAGAGCCTGAATTGCGACTTCAAACGCTTGCAATGCACTCCCGATATGTTGCCCAGTGACATTCTGGGGAGCAGCGTGTATCTGCCCAACCGGGGTGAGTTCGAGTTTCGCCACGGGCCGATCTTCTCGCACATCGTCGTGGTGGACGAAATCAATCGCACGACGCCCCGCACGCAAAGTGCCCTGTTGGAAGCCATGAACGAGGGGCAAGTCTCGATCGAAGGGCACACCTATACGCTCAAGCGGCCGTTCTTTGTACTCGCCACACAGAACCCGTTCGAGTTTGAAGGAACCTTCGCCTTGCCCGAGAATCAACTCGACCGCTTCATGCTGTGCATCGAGATCGGTTATCCGGAACTCGCCGTTGAAAAAGAGATCCTGACCAGCCACCGTCACGGCGAGCCGGTCGATCAATTGCAGCCGGTGATGTCACTGGAGCAGCTCGCGCAATTGCAACATGCGGTGCGCGAGGTGCGTGTCGACGACTCGATCAACGAATACTTGCTCCGCATTGTGGCCGCGACGCGCAGTCACCCTGAGCTGTCTCTGGGCATCAGCACGCGCGGAGCTTTGACGCTGTATCGAGCCGCGCAAAGTTTGGCGCTGGTCGAGCAACGGACCTTCGTGACCCCCGACGACATCAAACGGCTGGCCCTGCCGGTGCTGGCTCATCGAGCTATCAGCAAGGGCTTGATCCGCGAAGGCCAGCGGGACCGAGTCAAAGGAGTCGTCCGGCAAATCTTGGAAAAGATCCCGGTTCCGAAATGAGCTTGGACGATTCGGCGGCATCTTATTGGCGAGTGACGGATTTCATGGGATATTTGGGACTTATGGGATGAATGAGACTTGATCCATGAGAGACTCATAAGTCCCATAATTCCCATTCTTCCCATGAATGTGAGTTGGCCGGCCAACTCAAGCCAAAATCCCTCGAACGACATCGCCATGCACGTCGGTCAGGCGGAAGTCTCGGCCGGCGTGACGATAGGTCAGCTTGAGATGGTCCATTCCCAGTAAGTGCAGCATCGTGGCGTGCAGGTCGTGCAAGTGGACTTTGTCTTGGACCGCGTAGTAGCCGTATTCGTCGGTGGCTCCCCAGCGGATGCCGGGCTTCACGCCGCCGCCGGCCAGCCACATTGTGTAGCCCTGCGGATTGTGGTCTCGGCCGTCATCGCCCTGAGCAACCGGCGTGCGGCCGAACTCGCCGCCCCACAGCACCAGCGTGTCGTCGAGCAACCCGCGCGACTTCAGGTCCGTCAGCAACGCGGCGATCGGCTGATCGACTTCCATCGCGTTACGGCCGTGATCGGCTTTCAGGTTGCCGTGCTGATCCCACTTGTAACTGTGAGTGCATTGAATGAACCGCACACCTCGCTCGGCGAACCGCCGAGCCATCAAGCACTGCCGGCCGAAGTTCGCGGTCTGCGGGTTGTCGAGACCGTACATCTTTTGAGTCGCCTCAGACTCGGTGCTGAGATTCTGCAACTCGGGTGCGGCAGTCTGCATGCGGAAGGCGAGCTCAAACGAGTTGATCCGGCCTTCGAGTGCCGCATCCGGGCCGCTGCCGGCCAGATGTTCGCGATTCATCTGTTGCAAGAGATTCAGTTCGCGCGACTGCAAACCGCGAGGCAATTTGTCGGCGTTGTCGATGAATGGAATCTTCGCCTGGTCCGACGAGATGCCGGCGTTCCCCAGCGGCGTTCCATGATACACCGCCGGCAGAAACGCCGAGCTGTAGGCGTTCACGCCGCCGTGCGTCAGCGTCGGACAAATGGTGATGTAACCGGGAAAGTCTTCGTTCTCGGTGCCGAGACCATACGTGATCCAACTCCCCATGCTCGGCCGGACGAACGTGTCGCTGCCGGTATGCAGTTCCATGAGCGCTCCGCCGTGCCGCGAATTCGAGCCCCACATGGAATTGATCAGACATAGGTCATCGACGTGCGTCGCGACGTGCGGAAACAGATCGCTGACCCACGCTCCGCTCTCGCCGTACTGGTGGAACTTCCACGGCGACTTCAACAGGTTACCGGTTTGCGCTGAGAAGACTCGCGGCTTCGAGAACGGCAACGGCTTGCCGTGGTCTCGTTCGAGCAGCGGCTTGTAATCGAACGTGTCGACCTGTGACGGCCCGCCGTGCATGAAGAGGAAAATAACTCGTTTCGCCTTCGCCTCAAACTGCGGCGGCCGCGGCGCGAGCGGCTTTGCAGGCGACGTCTCGCCGTGCAAGAGCCCCGCCAGCGCGAGCGATCCAAAGCCGCACGCTGACGTGCGCAGCAAGTCGCGCCGCGAGCGGACGGTTTCAAAACTATGGCATGAACAGCGCACGAAGTCGACTCCTTGATCACAATCTTTCAAACCGACGTTTCTCGAAACTATAGTTCATCCGACCCAAGGCGGCGCAACATCACCGCTCGCACGCTCAATCAACTACTGGATAACTTTCATCGCAGGGTAGGCATCACCGGTCTCGCATTTCGTTATTGCGTTTGAGTCGCGAGCATATCGTTTCCAAATACAGACAACTACAAGCATCCTTTGCCCCCGCCGCAAGCATGACTTTGCCAATTTTTGCCGAACCCCGAGCCGCGTACCTGCATGTGCCGTTTTGCGCACACCGTTGCGGGTATTGTGATTTCACGTTGGTGGCCGGCCGCGACGATCTCAGCGACGACTACTTGCGGGCGATGTCGGTCGAGTTGTCTTCGCTGGAACGATCGCGTGAAGTCGACACGTTGTTCTTCGGCGGTGGCACGCCGACGCATCTGCCACCGAAGCATTTGGCTGAGCTCCTCAAGCTGGCTCGCGAGTGGTTCACGCTCGCGCCGGGTTATGAATTCTCGGTCGAGGCGAATCCATTTGGACTGACCGACGAGAAAATTCGCATCCTGGCTGATGCGGGAGTGAATCGCATCAGCCTCGGCGTGCAATCGTTTGATGCTGACGTCCTCAAACTACTGGAACGCGATCATCGCGAAGCGGACATTCGAATCGCAGTCGAACGAATTCGCAGACGGATCGAAAACATCGGGCTCGATCTGATCTTCGGAGTGCCGAGCCAAAGCCTCGACCTGTGGCGCGAGACATTGCGGAAAGCAGTTGAACTGCGGCCGACGCATCTTTCAACATATGGCCTGACTTTCGAGAAGGGAACCGCGTTTTGGACGCGCCGCGAGAAGGGCGTACTCGGCCAATTGCCCGACGAATTGGAGCGGGAAATGTATGCCGCCACGATGGACGATCTCGCCGTTGCCGGCTTCGAGCATTACGAAATCAGCAATTTTGCGAAGGCCGTGGGCCAAGTTTCCAACTTGCCAATCGCCGGACTGACTTTCAACCCCGGGCAGGTTGAAAACCTGCCCCACGCTGGTTTTCGCTGTCGCCACAACCAAGTTTATTGGCAAGCTCTGCCGTATTTCGGCTTCGGTCCCGGAGCTGCTCGGTACATCAACGGCGTTCGGACGTCGAATCACCGCAGCACGACCACCTGGATCAAGCGAATCCTCTCCGGTCAAAGCGGCATCGGTTTTTGCGAAGAGCTGTCACCGGAAGCCCGTGCGCGTGAAGCTCTCGTTCTGGGATTGAGGCAATTCGACGGAGTGCGGCGCGATCGCTTTCGGCAAGTCACAGGTTTTGATCTTAATGAACTGGCGGCGGCTGAGATTGCTCGTCAGATTGCCGCGGGGAATGTCGAGGATTTTGGGGCCGGAATTCGGCTGACTCGGCAGGGAGTGTTCGTGGCCGATCGTGTGATTGTAGAGTTCGTCTGAAACGTAGCCTGGTGCGTCTTCAAAGACTACGAATCACGGGTTGTGAGCGGCAAGGCGCTAGCCGGCGTCAGCCCAATGGCACTTACTTTAGGAATCCGGTTTGGGAGCGGAAGGTTTGGGTCTTCGTTTTTTGAATTGGGCGGACTTGGGGCGTCG
>JAYVSP010000966.1:0-3478 GCA_043775215.1 Planctomyces sp.
TGGAAAATCTGGTCGAAGCTCCGTTGCAGGAACGTGCTGTAAATATCGACGATCGGCCGCATGCCGCTCTTGGCCATGCCCGCTGCGAACGCGACGGCGTGACCTTCGCAAATGCCTGTGTCGAAGAAGCGGTCAGGAATCTCGGTCCGAATTTTGTTGAGCGCGTTGCCGGCGCACATCGCGGCAGTCAGCACACAGGCTCGCGTGTCGCGCTTCATCGCCGAATAAATCGCGTCACTCATCGAGTTCGTGTACGCGCGGGACGACGAAACCTTCACCGGAACGATCTCGTTGTCTTCGGTCCGCGTGAACGGCGACGGCGAGTGAAATCTCACTGGGTCCAGACAAGCCGGCTCGAAGCCGTGTCCTTTCTCTGTAAAGACGTGCAGCAGCACCGGGCCTGAGACTCCCTTGACCATTTCGAGATATCGCCGCAGCGCCGAGATGTCGTGTCCATCCACCGGGCCGATGTACCGAAAGCCGAGTTCCTCGAACAGCATGCCCCCATGCAAGAAGCCTTTGACGGCGTCCTTGAATTGAGCCAGCGCGTGCTCGAACGTTTCTCCGACGACCGGCAATTTGTTCAGAAACCAGGCGACGTCGCGTTTCAAGCCGTTGTAAAAGGGAGCGATCCGGGCCTTGTCGAGGTATTCGGCCAACCCACCAACGCGCGGGCAGATCCCCATCTTGTTGTCGTTGAGAATGACGAGCAGATCTTTCTTCAACCCGGCCGCATTGTTGAACGCTTCAAAGACGATCCCTGACGGCAACGCCCCGTCGCCGACCACCGCGACCGACCGGCGTCCGTCCGCATGCAACAAGTCGTCGGCCACTTTTAATCCGAGAACCGTCGAGACCGACGATCCGGCATGACCCGTCATGAACAGGTCGTACTCGGATTCCTCCGGGTTCGGATATCCCATCACTCCCCCTTTGCGGCGGATTGACGAGAATTCGGCCAACCGGCCGGTCACCAGTTTGTGCGGATAGATTTGATGCCCGGTATCCCAGATCAGCCGGTCCTTCGAGAAATCGAAGACCTGATGCAGCGCGATGCACAACTCAACGACGCCCAAGTTGCTGGCGAAGTGAGCGGTGCGGTCAGCACAGACCGAGCAGAGAGCCTCGCGGATTTCCGCGGCCAATTGGCGAAGCTGCTCATCCGAAAGTCCCCGCAAATCCCGCGGCGACACGATGCGCGAAAGCAGTTCGAATGTCATCAATGACCTCATTTTGATCGAATTCGACGTGAGCCGATTCCTCCACAAGCTCACACATGGACGGGCAAGATATCGCGATTCCCATGATGCGGGAAGCTGTTCGCCCTCAAGATACGCTTTCCGCCGAACTCTGTGAGATCGAAAGGTATTCTGTCTCAACCGCAATCCCAACCATAAGTCGGCCTTCTTGGACCGTCTTATCAGCCCAAGGCACGCCGGGATTGTCGTCTTTCGCTCCGCGAAAGAATGTTCTTTCGCGGAGCGAAAGACGACATTTATTGATGCGCCGATCCTAAGGTGACCTCGACACGTTTCAGCGGAAGACGCATAGTTTCGCGCGAACGAATGATTTTCGACGGAGCGTCACCATGCCGAAGTTCGATCGGCCCACGATCTTGATGTGTCCGCCGGACCATTACGGGATTGAGTATGAGATCAATCCGTGGATGAGCCGCAGCCGGCAGAGCGATCGGCTGGTGGCTGAGACTCAGTGGCGACAGCTTCGGGATTTGCTGGCCTCGCTGGGAGCCGGCATCCACACGCTGGATGCAGTGAAGGGGTTGCCCGATTTGGTGTTCACAGCTAATGCGGGGCTGATCTGGCGTGATCGAGTTTACCTCGCGCGGTTTCGTCATACGGCTCGTCAGCCGGAGACAGCGGTCGATGCCGCGTGGTTTCGAGCGGCGGGATTCGAGACGCGCGAATTGCCTCCCGGCTGGGACTTTGAGGGAGCGGGCGATGCCCTTTTCTGCGGCGATACGCTGTTTGCGGGATACCTCATTCGCAGCGATGTCGGTGGCGAGCAGTGGTTGGCGAAGGAACTCGGCTGTCGCGTGATCCCGCTGCAACTGGTCAGCGACTATTACTATCACCTCGATACGTGCTTCTGTCCGCTGAGTCCGACCGAGGCGATTTATTTCCCTCCGGCGTTCGACGAATACGGTCAGGCAGCGTTGCGGCAACATGTCCCGACACTGATCGAAGTGGCTGCCGATGAGGCGGCTCGATTCGCGTGCAACGCGGTGGTCGTTGGCCGGCATGTCGCGCTCAACACTGGCTGTCCTCGGCTGGAGCGGCAACTGGCGGATGTCGGCTTCATTCCACACGCCACCGAATTGGGCGAGTTCATCAAAGCCGGCGGCAGCGCGAAGTGCTTGACGTTACGGCTGGATGGTGAGGACGCGGCGCTCTGGCCATAACGCTCGGTTGGTGATCGACCCGAATGGCTGCGGGCTGCCGGTGGTGGCTTCGTTCGGAAAGAACCGCGTGCCATCCCGGTCCAGCAGGTACTGCCGCAAATCCGCTCCCCTGTAACCCGCTCTCGCCGAGAGCGCACCGGTATGGCTCAGCCACACATTCGGCTCCGCGGCGGAGAATACTCCGACGCCCGGCATCAGCAGTTCGACCGTCACTTCGCCCAAGGATGCCAACCGTGCGTTGTGATCTGGTAGCGGGTGAGTCAGCGGCAGAAGCACAGAAATGTCACCTCGTTCGCTGTCGTATGTGGAATTCACCTGCCGTGTCCAGGTTCCGATTTCCTCGACGCCGCGAGGCACCGCGTGATAAAGCGGTCCGTAGCGATTTTGATCGAGCCGTCCCGGTTCTTGCCGGAGTCCCCATAGTGTGATTCGCAACGCCCCAAATAAAGGCACCGCGTCGCCACGCTGATCGACGCCTCGCAGTGACAACCGCAACGAGTCCCAATCCAACTTGCCAAATGTGCTGACCGGTTCCGCACGGACTAATAATTGAAACAACGGCTGTACCGCGCTCCCCGTGACATCTTCCTGCGGAACGGAGTCCGTCTCCTTGAGGGATATTCGCCGAATGGCATCCGGTGCGATGACATGCTTTACCTCTTCTGGACCAACTACCCGAACATCCGCGACTTGTTTCCAAGACAATCTTTGCCGCATCGTGATGCCGGAGGCTCTCAGTTCCAGAGTCAGTATTTCTTTGTTGGTGTGACTCTCGATGAATGAGCCGCGCAAAGCCCGGCTGTCATTCAACCGAACAATCACCTCCGCCGCGCAGGCTGATGACGGGAGCAGCGCGGAACACGCGACGATTGACCAAAGAGCAACTTGAATGACCGAGTGATTCACGTCAGCAACATCCTGACAGGAGGTATTTCCCACCGACACAGAGGCGGTCGAATGACTTGTTTAACCCCAACGCCATCGGCGTGGGCGCGACGTGGAATCACGACTTACGTCGCGCGCACGCCGTTGGCGTAGCGGTTAAACGAATACTCCGAC
>JAYVSP010000967.1:0-6055 GCA_043775215.1 Planctomyces sp.
TCAGGGCTGAGATTTGCTGATGTTCGGTTCCCCAGGGCGGTGCCGGCGTTGCCCTGGGCTTTCGAGTTGCGGCCCTTCAGGCCAAACCGCAAACGATCCGCTAAGGACCGGCGCAGCAATTACTGTCGTGGCTGGGGCGTCCCGCCCCAGTGCTGAGGCGAGACGGATTGATATTCGCGCGGCGGTTATGTCCTTCTGGTTTCTCTTGTCTCTTGAATAAGGACGAAAGGGACCGAAATGATCGTGCGAATGTCAGCCTGAAGATCGATAGTGTCGAGTAGTCATAAGACCACAAACTGTCATCGCAGGTTCGGTGGGGAAGTAAATCATGTTGACTCTGGATGCACCACCATCCGTCGCCGTACCGCGTCCGGCCAGAGTGCTCGCTTCACTCACTCGCCGAAATCCAGTGACGGTGGTGACAGCCGGCCTGCTCCGCAGAATCTTCGCCACGAACCGCGTGAAGCTGCTGCTGACCTATTCCCTGCTCAATGTCGAGAACCTGTTGCGGCTTTCGCAACCGTTCGTTCTGGGACTGGCGATCAACGACCTGCTGCATGACTCCTCGTCCGGGTTGATCCTATTGGTGGTTCAGCATCTGACACATCTGCTGATCAGTTCTTGGCGGCAGATGTACGATACTCGGGTTTTCACGGCGATATACTCCGATTTGGCCACAAAGCTGGTCGTCGACCAACGTGCCGGCGATGTTGGAGTTTCACGAGTGGCTGCCCGGAGTTCTCTATCGCGTGAATTCGTCGACTTTTTTGAAGATCACGTGCCGCTGCTGATTCGATCGAGCTACTCGATCATCGGCGGACTGTTGATGTTGGCGTTCTACGATCGGTTGCTCGTGCCGATCTGTTTGGGGTTGTTGTTGCCAGCGATCGTTCTCAACCGCATCTACTCGCGCAAGACGTTTGAGTTGAGCGGCCAATTGCACGACGAACTCGAACACGAAGTAGCGGTCATCGAACCAGGACGAGAACCCGCGGTGCGACGCCACTACGAGTCAGTGGCTGGCTGGCGCGTCAAACTGTCCGATTGCGAGGCACTCAACTTCGGCACGATGGAATTGTTCGTCCTGGGAGTGATGGTGCTGGCCTTGCTGCGAACCTGCTCGACTCCCGGTATCACCGCCGGAGCGATCTTCGCCGTGTTCCGCTATGTGCTGATGTTGCTCATGGGGTTGGATAGCGTGCCCAAGCTGGTGCAACACTTCAGCCGCCTGCGAGATTTGTCGCAACGACTGCGATTGAAGGCATGGGACTGATGGGACGAAGAGGACTCATGCGAGGGGGTGTCCTCTTCGGTCGAATAAAGTCCCATTCGTCCCATTGCCCTTACCGCCTTTGGCTACGGCAGCGCGATCGTCCGCAAATCTTGCGAGCCGCTGGATGCCTGCACGAGTATCACGGCGTGACCATCGTTGAGTCGATCGAGTTGCACAACGCCGTCAAGCTCTTTGATCGACTCATAGGTTTGGCCGGCCACGCCACCGCCTGTAACCGGCGCGGTGATGCCCGCGTTTTTGGTGAGCCCTTCCGTGCTGATTTTCATCACGCCGCGCGCACTGTTGGCCATCAACAGGAAGTCTTTGCCGTCTTTCTTATAGACGATCATGTCGAGCGGCCGATTGCGGTTGCCCAGTTCGGCGACGGTCGTGCCGCGCGTCTTCTCACCCGGCTTCAGACTGTTGACTGGGAATTTGACCAGAGGCGTGCAGACAAAGCCGGCCAACAGACTCGCCTCGCCGTCGATGTTGATCGGCACAAAAGTGCGGATCGCGGCGTAGTCTTCCACACGGCCGTGAGCACCATGATAGATCTCGACACTCGTGCCAGCGCTCGCTTCCGAGAATGGGAACGGAATCTCGCGCACGTTTGACGGCGACGGTCCGCTCGCGATGCCGGATACAAAAACTTTTCCTTCCGCATACGCAATGTCGGTGATTGAATCGCCACGCGGGTTCTGTGATCGGCCATTCTTTGTGACTTCTTTATCTTCGGGAGGGTTCGGCAATTCCACTTTCAGGAACGGAACCTTCTGCAACCCGATCTGGCTGAGCTTGCCATCGGCAGCGACTCGCACCAGCGCTGGACTACCGGCTTTGGAGACCGACAAGAAAACATTGCCTGTCAACGGATTCGTGGCCAGATCATTGATCGCGATCTTGTCGGCATTCACGCCCAGCAACTCGGCGACCTTCGCATTCAAGCCAGAGACATTGATCTCCACCTTGGAGGGATCGCCCTTTGTGTCACCTGTTGCGATGGCAAAAACCGTCGCTCCTTTCGAGTCTCCGACGAACAAAATTCCGTCTGGGCCAAAGGCCAACGAACCGGCTGACTTTAATTCGGGAGTTCCCTCTTTCAGGCCCCATTCAGCCGCGTGGCTCATAACGCTGGAGAACAACCCGCACACGACCACACACAGCAGGACACGTTGAATTCGCATGATTCGCTCCTGACCAGAGATCCTTCGCCTCGTGCCTCTCGCCGCGCGAGCATTCCACCAAGCGATGATGATCAGTCAGTATGCGAAGCATCACGACGATTGAAAACCGAACGAGGCCACTTCGCGGTTTCGCATTGCGCTCGTCGCAGTTGTCGCCCAAGGGGTCGGGCTTGTTTTTCTCGACGTAACTCAGGAAGTTATCGAGAGGCCACCAAGTAGCCGGATACTTTTTCATTCTCGGTGTCGCTTGGAGTTTGTGCCATTCATTAACAGCGGCTGTCTTGGTGGGTCCAAGGTAATGCCGCTTTCCTCGAACATTTACAACTCGTTCTTTCCGTTCTTTCCAATACCACGGTCCCTTGGATGTCCTCGGCATGATTGATATTCTCCCCGACGCGACTGTGTGTATCAAATCTGTACCAGACCGTAGCAGATCATTCGCAACTCCTTTTGGGACAGGTAGCTCAGTCGGTAGAGCACAGGACTGAAAATCCTGGTGTCGGCGGTTCGATCCCGCCCCTGTCCACTTCCCGCAGTAGCCCGCACGACGTCGCAACCATCGGCATCGTGCGGGCTTCTGTTTGCGCCTCAACCGGCGTGCCGTTCAGAGTCCGGGAGTCCCATACGACTGTTTGCGAGGCGATGCCGGAGTCTGCTGCTGCGCTTTCTGCTGCGCGCAGCACCGGATCATTCGCGGCGGCATCGAACAGGTCGTCACCGGTCATCAGGTAGTGGCGTTCGCTGACCTTCATGTGGATACATATTCAAAGCAGATCAGTTCCAAATCTTCGCGTTTGAGACGCGGCGAACTTTGGCCTGTTCGGCGTTCTTTGCCGAACTGGTCGGCCAATTCCGCAACCACCAAAGCGAGCAATTTGTCATCCTTCGTCTGCTTCCAGTTGTCGTGGGCAGATCGGAGCTTCGCGTGCAATGCGCGGCCCATTGGCTGGCCGAGGAATGAGATTCCGGTCTTGGCTTGTTCGCGATCAACGCTGCGCCGGCGGATTGCGTCTTTGAGTTCCAAGGTGACGGTCTGTTGAATCGGGTCCACGGCTGCGGGAGCGGCGGCTTTCGCTTCGATGTTTCGCTCCGTGGAAAGAATTTGGTCGATGACTTTTTCTTGCAGATTAAAGACATCCATTCTGCCGATGTATCGCGGTTCGTCGGGCAGGCACGAAATCCGTTGAGCAATTTCAAACCGGTTTTCGAGGATGGCGTGAGATTTCGCATCCACATATCGCCAGAAGTGCCGTTGGCCCTGACGGTCGGCGCGCGGAGCCTGAAAGTAGAAGAACATGCCGTGGCATTTCTCGCGGCGCAAACCTGAGTGAATGCCGTTGGGCAAAGCCGTCAGCGTTTCGGCTCCGTCGCGGTTGAGCAAGTCCTTCAGTTGTTTGAGCAATAACTCCGGCCCGGCCAATTCCGCGCGGGCTTCTTCTTCGTCTAGGACCGCGCCGTCTTCTTCGCGAATGCGACGCAGCGTGTTGAAAGTTCGCGGGTGAACGACTTCACCGAGCACGCTGGAATCCAAAAGTCCCAAGTCGTCGATCGTGGAAATGCGGGCCGTCAGCTTCTCGATCAGGTGCAGCAAGTTCTCCAGTTCGACTTCGGGGAACATGTTGTAGATGCCGATTTCGGCGTGCGGACTACCGATGCGGTCGATGCGCCCGTTTCTTTGCACCAGCCGGATTGGGTTCCAGGTGAGATCGAAATTGATGAGCGCGCCGCAGTCTTGAAGGTTCTGCCCTTCCGACAAAACGTCAGTGCTGATGAGGATGTCGATTTGCTGTTCCGGAGCCTTTTCCGCAGCGCTGCCGATGGGGGCGAATTGCCAGAGGATGTGTCCGCGTTCGTTCGGATGATTGCCGCTGTCAATGCGACGGACGACGGGCTGTCCGGCTTCGCTCAGCCAATCGTGATCTTCGGTCAATCGGCGATGGAGGTATCGGGACGTGTCTTTGAACGAGCTGAAGATGAGAACCTTTTTTCCCTTCAGTTCGCCGGTCAGCAGTTCCTTCAGCCGTGCGAGCTTGCCGTCATTGCTGGTTAGTCGGGCGATACGCTGGTCGAGTTGCTTTAGCAGTTCAACGTCGGCCTCGACATCGTGGATCAGTTTCCGAAGGTCGTAGTCTTTGAGTTCGACTGTCGGCAGACTTTCGATGTATGCCTTCGCCTCATCAACGGCGTCCAATTCATCGGCGAGACTTCCGGCCGCCACGTCGTCTTCTTCATCTCGCGCCAGATACCGCATTGCCTTCTGAAAATCTTGCGATGCGACGACGCGACCGTCCAACAAATAATCCTTGTAGGTGTCTTCAAACGTCAGCGCACGGCGAACGCTCAATCGAAACGCTTCGATGCTTGATTCCAGCCTCTTCAGGAATCGCGTTTTGAAGATTCCCACCAACGCCATTTCGCGGCCCGCTTCCCATTCGTGAGCTTGCTCATCGGCGATGGCGGACTTCTTGCGGTAGGCTTCCAATTGATACGGAGCCAGTGTCAGCGCCTCGATGGCCGCGACGACTTCATCGTAGAGTCCACCGAAAGCCGCTCCGAGGTCATACGAGACCGTGTGCAGCCGGCGTTCGGGAAATGCGACCGGCTTCCCTTTGATCGTCGCGTTGGGATACGCCGCGCGGATATAGGGCCGGGTGTTTCGGACCATGACCTCTTCGAGCAGATTGAACAGCACGATGCCCGCCGACGAACCCTCTTGCTTGGCTTCGCGTCTGGCTCGCCGGAAGTAGGCGTTGAGATCACCGATCCCCGCCTCGCGGAAGTAGTCCGGTTGGCTCTGCGAGAAAAGCCGAATCTGGTTCGCCAAATCGTAAAGATCGTTGTTGATCGGAGTCGCCGACAGCAGCACGACCTTCTTCCGTTCCCCGTCGCGGCCACGACCGCCGTTGCGTTGAATGATTTCGTCCAGGGCGATGTAGCGATTGGCTTTGTCGTTGCGGAAATTGTGCGATTCATCCACCAAGATGACATCGGCATCGCCGTAGCGGGACGAATCGAAACCTTGTCGGCCCAGCTCTTCCATGCCGACGATCTGCGCCGCGATGGTGGCCGACGACAATTCGCGTTCCCACATCTCTCGGAGCGATGCCGGGCAGACGATGACCGCCTTTTGCCGGCGATGGTAGGCGAAATCCTCCAACAGTTTTTTCCCGATCCACGTTTTCCCCAGCCCTACCGAATCCGCGATCAGCACTCCGTCATACCGAGCGAGAATGCGCCGGGCTTTCTTGACCGAGTCTTCTTGAAACTCGGCCAAGTCCACCGCGCTGCGGCCGAGTTCGGAAGCGTCTTCGCCGAGTTCTTCTTTGAAATACTCGTACAACGCCTTCGTGTAGATTTCGTAGGGCGTGTATTCCTTCGTTCCAAACTTACTCGCATCCAGCAAGTCGATCAGTTCGTTCTTGAAATCGGCCGAGTCGCCCCACTGGCGTTCGTACCACCGCATGAGATCGGTGATTGCTCTGGCTCCGACCTCGCTCTTGATGAATCGCCGCGCCGATTCCGGGAGATCGACGCCCGCCGGATCGAACAACGATTCGCGTTCCAACTCGTACTGCAAGTATCGAGTCCGTTCGGCGGC
>JAYVSP010000968.1:0-6176 GCA_043775215.1 Planctomyces sp.
ACCGAAGTCCCTGACGACCGTAGACTGGCCCGACCGCGACGCTCGCCATAACCTCATGCTACACAATCGGCAGTGCCATTCGTTCCTGACACCTTTTCCCTACCCACCGCTCGGTGATCCCAATAGTTGATCTCCTTCGTAAGCCGCTCTTTGACAGCCTCTTTGGTTTTGTCGATCAATTCTTCCTTCCGGCGGCGAATCTCGCCCAAGTGCTGCGGAACGATGTGGACCGCCGCGTACTCCTCAGCCTTGTTCTCCAATTCGCGCCTTAGCCAGTCCATTTGAGGCAGGTTTGAGACAAGCGAAAGCTCCTGTTCGGTTGGAGGACGATAGTCGAGATACGGGGCCGGGCCGGCATTGGCAGGCAGTCCGGTTTGATCGAATTCGACGAACTGCAACTGCTTGGAAACTACGTGGCGATTACCCCCTCTATCAGTGCGAGCGTCCTGAATGGAGTGCTCCAAATACAGCAGTGCTCTGATTTGGTCAGCATCGTCAGCGTCGTCGATCAGAATCGTGCCACGCTTCAGCAAATCACGGTATTGCTCGATGACCAAGTCGATTGTCGCATCCAACAACGGATGCCCCGGACACACGAACGCTGCGATTGCCTTGTCGGGGACGTTGATCAGGTCTTTCTCAAACGTGATCCGCTCGTACCGGGTCAACACCGCCCCGCCTCGTCCAATCGGGCGATCACAATTCCGAATAGAGGCCGGGACGTGTTTGATCTCGTACCGCCTTGTCTCTCGCTCGTGAATTGTGCCACCAAGCAGTTTGAAAGCTTCGATAAAAAACGACGCAATGAAATGCGGTTGCAACCGTCGAGCTTCGGAACGTTCCATATCTTCGCGAATTTGACGGATCTTGCTGACATCCATCGCATCTTGCGCGAGAGCTCGTCCCTCGATCAGTTCTCGAAGGTGCGAATGGTCCATCGTTTTATCGACAACTTCAAATAGCCGCGCCTTCACGTCCGGACGGTCACCGTAACGGATCGCTTCTATGAGCAACTCGCGAAGCGGGTGATCATCGAAAGAGAGTTGACCGAGCACGTCGAACACCTGGCCGCCTAATGCGACTCGCTGTTGTTCCAGTTTATCCAACAGACGACTATAGACTTCGCCTTCGCGAGTTTCGGCCGCAACCAAATTCCACAGGTGGCAGACTTCCGTTTGTCCGATACGGTGAATGCGACCGAACCGTTGTTCCAGCCGGTTTGGATTCCACGGCAGATCGTAGTTTACCATTAAATGAGCACGTTGCAGGTTGATGCCTTCGCCCGCAGCATCCGTAGCAATCAGAATCTCGACTTCTTTGTCTTGCGTGAACGCCTCCTGAGTCTTACGGCGTTCTTCGCGGCCGACGCCACCATGAATAATGACGACTGCCTCCGGTCTTCCCACCAACCCACGAATCCTGTCGGCGAGATAACTCAGCGTGTCGCGATGCTCGGTGAAGATGACCAACTTTCGACGATGTCCGTGGGCGTCAAACATCTCGCTGCTATTTTGCAACAACCGAGAAAGCTCGTCCCACTTGCGATCCGTGCCGCTTTGTCGGACTCGCATCGCAATAGATTCCAGTTCCTGCAATTGCGCAATTTCAATTCGCAGTTCAGCGATGGTCCGGGCCGCGGACGCTTGGTCAACAACTTGCTCTTCTACGTCCTCGATTTCCGACTCCGGAGAGTCTTCAAGATCATCAAAGTCGTCGGCAGTGTATTTCGGGAGGTCGGCAGTCAGGTCCACGCGAACCTCGGCACCGCGTTTGAGCAATTGCTCTTCGTGAAGCCGCTTCTCCAGCCGCTCACGCCGACGCTTGAGCGACTGGTAAATTGCTTCCGGCGACGATGCGAGCCTGCGTTGCAAAATCGTCAGCGCGAACCCAACGGTGCCCTTGGTCCCACCGTTTTCCAAAGCAGCCGCTCGATTGAACTCTTCACGAACATAATTGGTCACTCGTTCGTAGAGGTCGGCTTCGCCTTCCGATAGCGAATAGTTCACCGTGCGTGCTCGACGTTCGGGGAACAGCGGCGTTCCATCAAACTTGAGCAACCGTTCCTTCACCAATCGTCGCATCAGGTCGGACGAGTCACTGACGTGGACACCATCACGAAACTTGCCTTCAAAGCGATCGCCGTCCAGCAATGCCATGAAAAGTTGGAAGTCGGCTTCCTTCCCGTTGTGCGGCGTGGCGGTTAGTAGCAAGAAATGCCGAGTTAGCGTGGAAAGCAATTGAGCTAACCGATATCGCTTCGTGTATTTGACTTCGTTGCCAGAGTACGTAGCGCTCAGCTTGTGAGCTTCATCACAGACGATCAAATCCCAATCGGTCTGTCTTATTTTGGTCTGAGCATCTTCATCTCGACTCAATTTATCGAGCCGACAAATCGCTAGAGAAGTTTCACTGAACCAATTCCCGGTTCGTGAAGCGTCCATTGCGTCATTGGTCAGGATATCGAACGGCAAATGAAATCGCCGATCGAGCTCATCCTGCCACTGCTCAACCAAACTGCCGGGGCAGACGATCAAACAACGCTGTAGGTCTCCACGGGCCTGCAACTCTTTGATGAAAAGCCCAGTCATAATCGTCTTGCCGGCTCCAGGGTCGTCGGCCAATAAGAACCGCAGCGGCTGTCGCGGCAGCATCTCGCCATAAACGGCAGTGATCTGGTGCGGCAATGGATCGACGAGCGATGTGTGAACCGCCAAAAGTGGATCAAATAGATACGCCAGACGAATGCGGTTCGCCTCTGAAAGCAACCTGAACAACGCCCCGTCACCATCAAAGCTCCACGGCCGACCGGATTCAACAACCTCCAGCGTTGGCTCGCGATCCCGATAAATCAACTCCCTGCCAGGTCGCCCGACTGTGTCTTTATAGGTGGCTTCGATCGCGACAGTCCCAATCCAGCGAACGTCAATGATCGAAACCAGCCCATCGGGAAGAATTCCCCGGACGGCGGCTCCGCGCGTGATTTCTTCAAGTGTCGCCATGTTGTTCTTTCCCAAATTCAATCTACGGCAATGAATTCGAAGCCGCAAGAAGCGGACGGTAGCACGCCTTGAGGCTTTGCAAAGGGCGTGATGTTCCGGTCCCACGCCCAGCCCGATGGTCTGGGCGTGATACTCGTCCGTCGACGACAGAACAACCACAGCCTGCGCCCACTCAAGCCTCACGCGACAAAACTGGCGTGACGTTTTGCCCAAGGGTCGTGCGTTCAAAATTCAAAATCGGCGGTTGGAAGTCGTCGGAGGGCGCGGTGACCTGATGCGATTCAGGAGGCCCAATTCTCGACGATGATTCCGGAGATCGCTTGAAAATCGGAATCCTTCGAGACGACGACGCAGTTGGGCAATGTTCGGGCGATCGCGGCGATTTGCATATCGACTTGCTGAATGATGCGGCCTGTTCGCTTCAACTCGGCAAAGATCCGACCGTATTCCTCGGCGGCGTCTGTCGAATAGGGCCAAATGATGAGGGATGCCAGAGCCTGCCGTAAGAGTTCCAGGTTTCGCTCGCGGCTGGAACTGCATTCGACACCGCTCCAAAGCTCGCCCAGCACTGGCACACAAATCCCGATGCGATGGCCATTCTTACGCGACGCGATCGCCCGCTCGCGAATGCCGCGACGCCGGGCTTGAAAGTCTTGAGCGATTCCGGTGTCGAACAAGTAGTGACGTTTCATTGCGTGTCACCTTCTGGCATGGCTTCCATTTGCTGACGGACTGCTTCGAGATTGAATTCGCGACACTTCTCTCGCCAGCATTCATAATCCCGCTCCTCGCCTTCCGCCCAAAACAGCGGTTCGATCTTTTCGACCGCCTCAATCCACGCCGCGATCGAATCGGGATCGTCTCGCCATTCTTCTTCCGACAAGCCAAGCTTCTCGCTGCTGGGTAGGAAGGGTTCGACGCGCAATTGGCTCCCTTCCGGCCAATCGACTGGCTCGGCAGGAAGTATGCGACCGTTCGTCCAAATGGCTCGCACGGCATTCATGGGACTGTTCCTTTTCGTTGAGCGATGATTATTGCCTGAATAATCATAAAGCCGACTGGAGATTGAATCCATTCGCACCGTTGCACCATGGGCTGCGCCAACTCAAGCCTCACGCGACAATCTTGGATGTTCTCTCCGCGCACCAGCTTGACTGAAGCGCGCGCGTTGATATCGTCCAACGAGACGCGATTCCAACAATGGCGAGGAATGTCGTGATGATTGCCAAGCTGTCCAACGATCTGCTTTCGGAACTCGACCGCTGGGGTGACCGGCCGTTGGCTGTCGAGGATCCGCGAAACCATCGGCGTTACTGGCTGGTGGCCGATGAACACAATGCTCGGAGAGTCTTGGCTGACAGCGACGAGTGGTCCGACCAGAAGAATGCTCGGCGGTTTGCGTTGATCGACAAGGAGATTGACGGAACGCTGACCCCGGCGGAGTCTGCGGAATTGAACAGCCTGCAAGCAGAAATCGACGACTTCCTCCGCCGCGCCGCATTGGAAAACCGGTTGTGTGGATTGTAGTCTGAGTGCATTGAATGGCTCCGATAACCATCGCGGGGAAAATAGTTCGAGGAGACCGTCAATGATTCAACAGATCGACGCGGTTTATGAAAACGGGGTCTTGCGTCCAACGCAGCCTCTGCGGCTCTCTGAGCATGAGCGTGTTCGAGTCATGGTGGTTCCCGATGGGAGCCGGGCCATCAATCGAGCTTCCGATTGGCGGATCAACTCCTTCAACTTTGAGTTCATGATCAATCCGCCTTCTGAATTCTCACCGCTTTGCGTGGCGCGAATCGCGCGAATCATGTCATCCAAAGCCTGAGCCATACCAGGTTCTCCGCAGCGAGTACGGGTTCGTGTTTCAGCGACTGGAAGTTCCCGTCTTGCGCCGGCTTTTGGTCGCGCGGGTCGATGCTGGTTTCTTAGTCTCGAACTTGGCAAGCCGTTGCGCGATGAGTTCTTGCGTTTCCCGCAGCTTTTCCAAAGGGAGCTTCTCCACGAACTCAGACGTGGGGATATCCGCAATCACACGCGCTCGTGAGTCACGAAGCATTTCGGCTAATGTTTGTGGCATGTCAGGGTCTCCTTGATATTTTTTCAACAACTCTTCAATGACGGAACTCAATTCGTGCGGCTCGCGACGGAACTGAGTGACTCCCGCAACGATTCGCTGCGGTTCGTCGCTGAACAGATTCAAGATCGTGTTTCGATCCGCCGCGGGAACTTGTTTCAACACGAGCAGGCGGATTGTATCCGTCCCCCACGCGACATCGTACACGCCCGGTCCGTGAGGTTGCAGGGGAATCTTGGCCGCCAGCTTTTCGGGAAATCGCGTGGCGATGGCGAACATTCGGAAGGATTCCTCCGGCAGCAATTGGTCCAGCGACGGACTGGTTTGCTTGCGATAGTTGACCGAGTGGCCGACCAGTTCTTTCAATGCCCAGCCGTCGAGCGGCTCGTGCAGCGATTTGTAGGTGACCAAATTGTGATCGGCGAGCGGGCCAAAACCGTCGGGAAGGATCGGTGTCGCATGGCCTCGCCGACGACGGACGATCACGATGTCGAGCAGTTGTTGCTTGATCGACAAGTCCTGTTCACGAACGACTTCCCAATCCGAGCCTTCAAACAATTCGGTCAGGACGATCCCAAACAACCGGTGCCAGTCGGTCACGTCGGCGGAAGACGGTTTGCCACGACGCGCCATGCTCACAAGCTCCCGACTTTGCTGAATCCTTGACGATGTGGCTCTCATTCTGACCGAACGATCACTCGGAGAGCAACAGATTGCAGGACATGGCTCCCGAACTCGTCCTTGAAGAAGCGACACCTTCGACGGAAACCGAGCGAAGTTTCTGCACGACCGAGGGGCTGTGCTGGCTGATCAAGTTGGCCAGCAGGGCGTTGCAGAACGAACTGCTCATGTTGCGAACGCCCGCGAAGTCGAAAAGAGATTTGCTCGGCCGTTTTCCACATTTGCCGGTTCACGCGCGAGGCCGCGACGCACGCGGAGTTGGTTTCTTTGGCAGACGATCGTTTGCGGCTGGCTCGACGTCTGGCACGGTCTTGAGTGCCGCTTCAAACTTTTTGCGGCTGCCTCGTTTGGCGCGGGCTTCCAGATATTCTTCGGTCAGCAAGGCGGACAACTTCTCGGCGACGGCGCTGCTGACAAGC
>JAYVSP010000969.1:0-2065 GCA_043775215.1 Planctomyces sp.
AGCCCGTGAATCTTTCGAGCCGCGACCGTCAGGGAGTGTGATGGACAAGGACTTATGACCGCTCCCTGACGGTCGCGGCTCAATTCCTTCACAGGCTCTGCGCGTCGTGCGACGCGAATCGGAGCACCACAATGCCGCACCACAATCAGCAGCCCGGTTGTCCTGCGACAGCCGGGCTGCTCTGTTTGATGAAATCGTTGGACGACGCGACTACCATCTCCGCGGAAACTTCACCATTTGAGGAGACTCGTTCGATGCGATTGCGAATGATGTTCGCGGTGGCCGTCGCCGCCGTATTGATGACGGGGTCCGCCCGAGCCGATAGCAAGCTCGAAGCGGTTGGCGTTCCGCCTGACGGCCTTTCGAAGGATATAGCCGCCGTCGTCAGTGCGACGGGGCAGCGCGTCATTAGTGATGGCGCGGCGGTTTGTTCGGTATGGTTCGTCAAGGAAGTGCCGGCCAAGTCCAACTTTAAGCCCACACTGAATGTGAAGTACCCGTTCGCTCCGGGTGAATTGCTCGGCGTGCTGCGGGTCGAGGCGAAATCGAAGTTCACCGACTTCCGCGGGCAGGAAATCAAAGCCGGCATCTACACGCTGCGTTATGGTCAGCAACCGGAAGACGGCAACCATGTCGGGACGAGCGACCTGGCCGATTTTCTGTTGGCGATTCCCGCGACAACCGACTCGGATCCCAAGCCGATCGGTGGGTTTGACGCGCTGTCAAAGAAGAGTGCCAAGTCGTCCGGCTCAACGCATCCGGCGATCTTTTCGCTGCTGCCCGTGGACAAGCCGGTCGAACAGGCGACGTTGACTCACAACGCGGCCAAGGAACACACGATGCTGAGCACGACGATCGCCGCCAAAGGTGGATCGAAAGTCGCATTGCGGATGGTGGTCATTGGAAAATCAGGCGAGTAGCGGTGCTTATTAGGCGAATCCACTATGAGTTGGCCGGAACTTCTCTGGTGGCACGAATGGTGGAGGTACGACCCGGAAGGACCAACGAGTGATTTCATCTGGCAGTATGGCTTCAATCTGTTTGAAGGCATTTGTTGGTTTGTCTTTGCGGGTTTGGTGATTCGTCGCTATTGCCGGATGCGGAAATCAAAATTTGGGGAGTGGGGTTATGCCGTGGCCTTTGGGTTATTCGGCGTCAGTGATTTCATCCAAGCCTATCGCCTGACAAGTTGGTTGCTGATTTGGAAAATTGTCAATCTGATCGTGTTGCTGGTTCTGCGACGAAATGTGATGAAGAACCATTATCCTGAGTCCAAACTCTTTTGAGTGATGGCCATGTCTGCCAAGCCTCCGCTTTGGTTCGCCGCCTTGCTGGCGTTGGTCGTGCTGGCCATCAGCGGTTTGACGTCGGGACGGACGAATGTGGTTCAAGAATCTTCATCGCCGATTGTCCAAGACAAAGTTCAAAACAACATTGCCGCCAAATCGTTTTCTCAAGCGGACAACGCTGCAAAAGAACTTTTCAGCGGCAAGGTCGTCATGCTGCAAGAGGCGTTGAAACCGCGTGGGGTGAAATCGTTTGACGAATTCAAATCGCAGGTTGTCCTGGAAACCGACGACGGCGAGTTGATTCCGATCGTGCCGGACTGGCGCGGGCGGGCGTTGTATCAAGACGAGCGATTGCGCAATCGGCGAATTGATGTGGTGGGAACACGGCAAAAGGCGACTCCGTACGTGCAGGTGTTGATGATCTTTGTGTTCGATGAAAAGGAAACTCGGCAGTACATGGATTATTGGTGCGACGTCTGTTCGATTCCGATGTACGAGATCAAGCCGTGTGATTGCTGCCAGATGGAGATTCGCTTGCGCTTGCAGCCGCAACAGTTGCCGAGTTTCGTGAAGAAAAGGAAGGCTGACTAACCCGAAGCGTAAGTTTTGAAGTTGCGCATTTTTCAGCCCCGAAGGGGGCGGAACTCGATAGCCCAGGGCAAAGCCCTGGGAAACCAACGTTTTTGAGGCTTGGAGCCCCAAAGGGGCGTGACAAAATGAGTCGCGCCCCTTCAGGGCTTTTAGAATCCAAATTGCTCGAATCCCAGGGCTTTGCC
>JAYVSP010000970.1:0-3791 GCA_043775215.1 Planctomyces sp.
GACTCCCTTCCAATGTGTCAATTTGACTGGCGCAAACCTCATGCCAATCTCAAGTGTTATCTAAAGTAAGTGCCATTGGGCTAGCGCCTTGCCGCTCACAACCCCTGAATCAAGACCTGACGAGGCACTAGACAACTCTCTGTCTTTCAAACAGGACGCCGTTTTCAACTCACGTCAGCTTGTGGCGAGCGAAGCGAGCCGCGTTAAGATTTGAGTTTCATTGGATCTTGGGATTTGGAGTTTCATCGGACATTGGCCATTTTTTGAAGGGTTCCGTTTTGGACGACCAGCGGCAGCGCATTGTCGAAGACTTGTCGGGGGTATTCGCGGGCGAGATTGCCTGCGACATGCTGACGGTCGCGATGTTTGCCAGCGATGCCAGTTGGTATCAGATTGAGCCGCTGGGAGTCGCGTTTCCGAGAGACCGCGACGACGTGATCGCGCTCGCGAAGTATTCGGCGGAACGGAAGATTCCGTTGATTCCGCGTGGAGCCGGTTCCAGTGTGACGGGCGGCCCGCTCGGCAGCGGCTTGATCGTGGATTGCTCGCGGCACCTGAGGAATATCGAGCAGATCGGGCCGGACACGGTGCGTGTGCAGGCGGGAGTGGTTCTCGACGATCTAAATCGGGTGCTGCGTACACACGGCCGGTACTTTCCGCCCGATCCATCGAATCCCGCGGTGACGACCATCGGCAGCATGCTGGCGACCGACGCGGCGGGGTCCCGCTCCATGCGTGTCGGCTCGACACGCGATCATGTCCGTTCCATCGAACTCGTCTTGCCGGACGGACACTGTGTTGAATTCGGCAACGAGCCACTGGAAGCACCGGACGCCGCGAAACAGGCCGAACGCTCCAATGGCAGCGCCTTGAGCAGTGTCAGCGACAGTGTGACGGCACTCGCCGCGAATCTGCGGGGCGGTAGCGATCCCGGCAGCCGCGAGGTTAGCGACCTGCAAATGCAGCGGGGCATCGTCAGCCGCTTGGCTCGCGTTCTGTCCGAGAACGAAGCCTTGATCCGCGAGCGGCAGCCGGCGCTTCCGCGAAACTGCTCCGGGTATCATCTGCGGAATGTTCTATCACGCACGCAATTGAATGTTGCGCGGTTGCTGGTTGGGTCGGAAGGGACGCTAGGAATTTTCACGTCGGCAACGCTGCACACGTCACCGTTGCCAAGTTGCCGCGGGGTCGTCTGGCTGCTGTTTACTAGCATGGAGTCCGCGATCGAAGCGGTCCATGCGCTGTCTGAGCAACTTCCCAGTGCGTGCGATTTGCTCGATCGCCGCTTGCTGACACTGGCGCGCGAGGCTGATAATCGTTTCGAGAAACTGATTCCGCAGACCGCCGAGTCGGCGCTGATCGTCGAACAGATGGGTTTCAGCGAAGAGCAAGCTCGTGACCGCATCCGCTTCGCCGTGGAAACTGCGAAGAAGTTTGGCGGGGTCGCAGCAGCGGATGCCTATGACTATGACGGCGCCGAGTTTCTGTGGTCACTGCCGCGCCGCGTCGTGCCGCATCTGAATCGCGTCAAAGGGGCCGCCCGTCCGCAGCCATTCGTGGAAGCGATCGCCATTCCGCCGGAGAAACTCCGCGAGTTCTTGACGCGCGCTCAGAAGGTCTTTCAGAAGCACGAAGTCATCGCGACGTTGTACTCTCACGCGGCGGCGGGACAGTTGCACTGGCGGCCATTCCTCCCGTCGCCGACTCCGGCGGACATAGCCGGCATCGAATCCCTGGCTCGCGATTTGTACCAAGTCGTGTTCGAGTTCGGTGGCACGATCAGCGGTGAACATGGCGACGGCCTGTCTCGCACCAGCTTCTTGCGGTCGCAGTACGGCCCGCTGTATCGCGTGTTTCAACAGGTCAAGGATCTCTTCGACCCGCAACACCTGATGAACCCCGGTAAGATCGTCAGCGACGATCCTCACTTGACGGTTAAGAATCTGCGCCCCGCTTTCGGCGAGAGCGCGCGGCACTCAGCCGCGTCAACGCCGGACGCCGGAACTCTTAGCTCAGTACCCAACGAGACTCAGACCAACGAGAGACTTTGGAGCCGCGAGGGAGCGGAAAGGCTGAGCCCCCACTTCCTGACGGGCGCGGCTCCAAACGTGACTCACACACAGCTCGGCGCAGGTCTCCCGCCCCCGACGTTCATCGAACTGCAATTGAACTGGAAGCCCGATGAACTGCTGGCCGAGGCGTCCGCGTGCAATGGATGCGGGATGTGCCGCTCCCGCGCGCCCGATCTGCGAATGTGTCCCTTCTTTCATGTGACGCCAATTGAAGAAGCATCGCCGCGAGCCAAAGCGAACCTCATGCGGAATTTTGCGACCGGACAGCTCGCGCCGCAAGAATTGGCCTCGACCGCCATGAAGCGGGTCGCCGATCTCTGCTTCAACTGCAAGCAGTGCGAGATGGAGTGCCCGGCCAACGTCAACATTCCACAGTTGATGATCGAAGCCAAAGCCGCGAACGTCGCCGAACATGGCCTCGACCGCGCCCATTGGATCTTGTCACGAGCCCACTCGTTCGGTGCGATCGGCTGTTCGCTGAGTTGGCTGGTCAACTGGAGTCTCAACAACACGGCGGCGCGCTGGCTACTCGAACGGTTTATCGGCATTCACCGGCTCCGCAAGCTGCCACAGTTTGCACGCAAGCCGCTGTTGAGTTCTCTGCCGGACGAACTGTTCGAGTTCCCACACAATCTTGGCAGTCAGAAGCCGATTGTCTATTTCGTCGATCACTTCGCGAATTATCACGACCCGGAACTCGGCCGAGCCTTCCTGGCAATCCTGGACCACAACAACATCAAGGTTCACATCCCGCCCGAACAAACCGTTTCCGGCATGGCCATGATCAGTGCGGGCGACTTGGACGCCGCTCGCAAAGTCGCCGAACAAAACGTCCGCCAACTGTCCGAACTCGCGCGGGAAGGCGCATCGATCGTCTGTACCGAACCCGCCGCCGCTCTCTGCCTCAAACAGGAATACCCGCGACTGCTCGATCACCCCGACGTCGCGGTCGTCGCTCATCAGGTGGTTGAGGCAACCGACTTCCTCGCCGGATTGCTCGATAAGGGGCAGCTTCTCACCGACTTTGGCCCGCTGCCGCTGACCGCCGCGTATCACACCCCCTGTCATCTGAAGGCGCTGCACAAGGACACCCCGGTCCTCAAACTGCTGGCGAAAATTCCTGGCCTAACCGTGCTGCCGATCGAAAAAGGCTGCTCCGGCATGGCCGGAGCCTATGGCCTGACCAAAGAAAACTTCGAGTCCTCCATTCGCATCGGTTCAGAATTAATCAGCCACATGCGCGAAGCCGACGTTACCATTGGCCTGACCGAATGCAGTAGTTGCAAAATGCAGATGGAGCAAGAAACCACGACGCCGACCCTGCATCCCTTGAAATTGCTGGCGTTGTCGTATGGACTCATGCCGGAATTGCGCCAGCGGCTGAATCGAGCCACCAAAAAGCTGGTTGTGACTTAGCACGGTGGCGGGACGTGGCCGACAAAAGAGAGGTTGAAAGCGAACGGGGGGCGTCAGCCCTCTGGTTTTTCCGAGCGGTGAAAAGCACCAGGGGCCTAACGCGGGCATCGCCCGAAACTGTAGCGTGGGCTTAAGCCCACGCTACAAGTTGCGCGCACGGCGCGCATAATTTACAATCGAAGACTCCAACGAGGCGTTGCCTCAGACCGAAGGGTCCACCGACCAGGATGTCGAGGTCTTGCTCCCATCCGTGTGGCCTTCTTATCCGTGTGGGTCGGCGTTCTTTGAGATCGGTCAAGCCCT
>JAYVSP010000971.1:0-1858 GCA_043775215.1 Planctomyces sp.
CTTGTGGCTACCTGAATTCTCCGATGCATCAAGGTAGCCACAAGGCATTTAACCACCGACACGGGGTCGGTGGGGGAGTTTTGCTGTGCCTTTCGATCCGGTCAAAGCCGCTCGACGATTGAATGCTGCGGGTCTGTCGGCCGAAAAACTGCCGCGGCACATCGCGATCATCATGGATGGCAATGGCCGCTGGGCGCGCGCCCGCGGCTTTCCGCGCATTGAAGGGCATCGTCGAGGAGTCCGCTCGGTTCGTGAGACGATTGAAGAGTGCGCGGAACTCGGCATCGAGCAGCTCACGCTGTATTGCCTCAGTAGCGAAAACTGGAAACGCCCGCAACGCGAACTCGACATGCTGATGAGGTTGCTCGAGCAGTATCTCGTTGAAGAGCGGTCGGAAATCATGCGCCAAGACTTGCGGTTCGCGATGATCGGCCGCCGCGACGGTCTCTCCGCTGGAATCTTGCGCGAGGTGGCCAAGACGGTGGAACTCAGCCGCGACAACAAAGGAACTCGGTTGTGTTTGGCAGTGAATTATGGCGGCCGTCAAGAATTGGTGGATGCCTTTCAGCGCATGGCGATACGTCTGCGCGACGGCTCACTGACGTCTGACGCGATCAACGAAGAGTCGATCAGCGAGCATCTCGACACGGCCGGCATGCCCGACCCCGATTTGGTGATTCGTACCGCAGGCGAAATGCGGATGAGCAATTTCTTGCTGTGGCAGGCGAGTTACGCCGAGTTCTGGGTCACGCCGAAATGCTGGCCCGAGTTTCGTCCTGCGGATTTGCACGAAGCCTTGCGCGACTACGCCGCTCGCGAACGTCGCTTCGGTGGATTGTCGAGGTAAGCCGCCATGTTGAAACATCGACTGCTGATGTCAGCACTGCTGATCCCCGCAACGATCGGGTTGTTCGTGTGGGATCACGCACTTGGCAACGAAGCTCCACTGTTGTTTCTGCTGCTGATCGTGCTGACGGCACGCGCCTCCTGGGAGTTGGTGACTCTTGCGCGACAATCGGGGCTGTGTCCAAGTCTGCCACTGTCGCTCGCGGGAAGTTGGGCCATGATTGGCATTGGCTGGGCACCGTATCGGGAACGTGGTTGGGGGTCGATGTGGATGCCACGGGACTTCGGTCCCGGCTTGTTCCTGTTCGGCATGATCGCGATCTTTCTCATCCTCAACGCGGTCTGGCGATTTCCGCGATGTGCAGTCTGTGCGGGATCAATGGCAGATCCGACGATCTCGTCGTCCCCGACTGGTGGCCGAGAAATTGCGACTTTGGGCGTCGAACTCTTCAGCGTCGTCTATCTTGGAATTTTTTTGGCAATCACGACTCAACTTCGATGGCAATGGAGCGGCGGGTACTTTGCGCTGGGTGCCTTGGTGGTCTCCGCCAAAACCGGTGACATCGGAGCCTACACCTTCGGCCGCTTGATCGGTGGACCGAAGATGGTTCCGAGGTTGAGCCCCGGGAAGACGTGGGCCGGCGGAGTTGGGCATTTGCTGACCGCCGGGTTCTGTTCAGTGGCGTGGTTGTGTTGGGTGGGGCCGATGATTTCGTCTCAGTGGTACTCCTGGCATGTCTTGCCGGCAGTCGTGTTTGGCGTGGTGGTTGGATTTGCGGGGCTGATCGGCGATTTAGCAGAATCGCTCATCAAGCGAGACGTCGGAGTGAAAGATGCTCCGGCGTTGCTGCCGGGATTTGGCGGGTTGCTCGATTTGATGGACAGCATCTTGCTAGCCGGACCGGTGGCGTACGGAATGTGGCATTTGCTGCGAAACTGATGATTTTACTCATGAGCTATTTATGGAGTGCGGGGATGCATCCCCGCTTTCCTTTGCGGCGGAGCCGCTTTT
>JAYVSP010000972.1:0-2886 GCA_043775215.1 Planctomyces sp.
AATTCCCTGCCTCCTGTCCTGATCCGTGTTCAATCCGTGTTTCATCTGTGGCAAAAATATTTCCCGAAGTGACCTCCCTGGATTACCGAATGAGCCAAACGGTTTTACGCAAGCCGCGAATCACATGTTCTCGCGTCGCGCGGCGATCGACCAGATGGCTTCAACCTTGTCGCCGCGCGTCGCGTAGATGCGGTCGTACATGTTCGCGGTTGGATCGCAGTGAGGCACGATGAACTCGATGCGATCGCCGAGTTGTGGCAGCTTCGTACTCGTTTCGGATGATAAGTATCCGAACTCGTCACCGCCTCGGCCGTAGGTCAGCTCTGGCCAACCTTTCGGTTCCGGTTTGTAGGTTGTCGTTGTGTCGAGCGCTTTCGTGCCGGCATCGACAGAGACTCGATCCGTGTGAGTTGCATTCACAACGGTTGCCAAGACCGTCAGGCTGTGCTGAAAGTCCGAGTACACTGCGCCGGTCGTCTGGCCGCCGATGTGGCGATAATCCAAATCCATGAAAACATATGACCCGACTTGCAATTCAGTGACACCGCGAATCGTGCTGTCGATGTTGTACGTCCCGGTGCTGCCGCCCGACAGAATCCGCGCGTCGAAGCCCGACTTCAGCAGCAGCTCGCGCGTCGCGACCGATTTACCCATCACCTCGCGTGAAACTCTGTCGCGCTCTTCAAAACCGACCACATGCGACGCCATCCCGGCATACGATTGCACGCCAACAACACGCAGCCGCGCGTGCTTGGCAATGAACTGAGCCAACTCCAGCGCGGGCTGTCCCGGCAAGCTTCCGGTGCGGCGATCGCCGATATCAACATCAACCAACAGTTCGACATCGACCTTCGCCGCCACAGCCGCTTCTGACAGCAACTCCACTTCACGAGCGTGTCCAACCGATAGCATCACTCGCCCGCCGCGCGCGATCAGCCCAACCATGCGAGCAATCTTCGCCGCGTCCACGATCGGCGACGTCAGCAGCACGCCGGTGATCCCTGCTGCCACCATCGCTTCGGCTTCCGGCACGGTCGCCACGGAAATCCCCAACGCTCCCGCCGCCATCTGTCGCTTGGCAATTTCCGGGCACTTGTGAGTCTTTGCATGAGGCCGATAACCACATCCCGCTTGCCGACAATGCTCGGCCATCTTCTTGATGTTCGCCTCAAACAGGTCCAAATCAAGCAACAACGCCGGCGTCGGCACATTCCTCTTGTTGAGCGTGGTCGGATCAAGCCCTGGCACCGAGTTGTCAGCGTTCACGATTTTCTCCGCGAGTGTGATCACAGCCGTCCCAAGTCCGGCCGCCAGAAACGTTCGACGATGCACGAGCATATGCCAATCCGACTGAGCTGACGATGTGACAGACTATTGCGGAGGCAGACGTCGCAATTCGCGAAAGAGTCGATCGAACTCATCTGGGTTGAAGTCGTGCGGCGTCGAGGAGCCTTTTGGAAACATCAGTCGTTGTTGGAACGGTGAGAAAGCGCGTTCGGCCGACGTTTGCGGAAACGGCTCGCGGCCGGTCAGGTTGCGAAGCGATTGGCTGACCGCGACGACTGCGAGATACCGCTGTGCTTGACCGTCCCACGTCGAGGACCAAGCGGCGTCCGACTCGGTCGCGATCAATCGTTGGAGAAGGTGCGTCGTCTGTGTTGCGTCGTAGCGAGACGACTCTATCAGCAGCGACCATGCGGCGAGATCGATGCTCGCCTGCCGAATGCTGACGGCCACCTTTTCCACAGGGATCGTTCCCAACCGAGCCTCGCGCATCAACCCGATCCACTCGGTCAGCGAGATGTGAGCGGCTGGGCTTTCGTGGCCGAACAACGTGGCCGACTCGCCAGAAAACCAGTGTGCCGAATCGACTGCCCATGAACCCCATCGCGCAGTTCCCAGTCCTCCGCCGGCTGTTCGACGCCCGCGCCATGTCTCTGCCCTCAGATCGTGATGACAGGCGTGGCAGTCGTGTTCGGCCAGGTCCGAATGAACGTGATCAAAGCCATTTCGGCGAGCGGCCTCTGCGCGGGAACCCGCCACCTGTGCGATCGCATATGCCGACTTAGCCTGTCCAAGTGCCCACAGTCGCACCTCTTGAGCCGGATCTCGCCGCACGGCCGCTGCCTCGTCCCAGTGCTTCGGAAGCAGCGCGTGATAGGCGGCCAGTTCAAAACTCAAACGGGGATGTCCCGCTGCGATCATGTCATGATTGACCTGCCCATTCGACGAACCAACATGACACGCGACACACGTCTCCGCACGCCGCCCCAATGATCGCAAATCACGGTAGCCGAACTCTTCTTTCTTTTCCGCCGAAAGCGACTTCCATGATCGCTCGGTGTGCCGAGCCACCCAGCGCCCCGCCGCTCCGTGACAACTTTCACACGCAACGCCGAATTCAATCGCGAATCGCTCGCCGTGGACTGCATCGTTTGATTCTGCACCCGTCGTATGACACGCCAGGCATCTCGCTTCTCGGTGAGCCTCCGTGTTCCAGAGCTTGCGTGCCATGGCTTGAGACACGTCCGACAACAGGACGTCATAAGCTCGACGATGTGCCGCGTCGCGCGTTGCCCAATGCGTGTACTCGCCCCCTGAAATGCTTTTCCCGCCATGACAACTGGCAGCGGCGCAGCCGGCAACACCGACGAAATCCGCCGCGAGAACCGTATGGCGAGGTTGCAACAAACTCGCCCCCACGATCACAACCGCCAGCACCGTCACACTTCGAAAGGCCAGCATCATTGAGGCTCACTACGACATCGATCCGGTTCGCGAACGGGAACTCTTGGCATCCATTTAGGACCAGCGCAAAAACAAATTGGTGATTTGGAGCCGCGCCCGTTAGGAAGCGTGACTGTTGTCCGCTTCCTGACGGGCGCG
>JAYVSP010000973.1:0-2019 GCA_043775215.1 Planctomyces sp.
CGCAGTTGTTTGGAATCGGGAAAATCAATGTTGACTGATTCGACGTCATGCTCGCGTCGAAATTCGCAGACGGCGTCCCAGAAACCCACCCGCTCGCCACTGAGCCGTTCGTACTCCGTCAGCGAAACCAAGACCGCGACCGGCTTGCCGCGACGTGTGAATTCGACCGGATGCCCTTGCTCGGCGTCATGCACGATTCGAGCGAGTTGGTTCCGTGCTTCGGCAATCGAGTAACGATTCGACATAGCATTCTCTCCTGGCTATCAACATGGCCATGTTACTGGTTGCAGGAATCAACGACAAGAAGCGAAGTGTCCTAACGACGCATCGTTCAATACGCTCTTGGCGTCGTCCGTCCCTGCACTCGCCCCGGCAGACCTTGGATGCGTAAGAATCCTTCGGCGTCGGTTTGGTTGTAGCTGCCGTCGGCTTCCATGGTGGCGATGCCCTCGTCAGAGAGGCTGTTGGGGCTGCTGCGTGACGCCGTGATGATGTTGCCTTTGTAGAGCTTCAACGTGACGCTGCCGGTGACGTGGCGTTGAGCGTTTTGGTTGAAGGCCAGCAGGGCGTCAATTTTCGCGTGGTATCAGAAGCCGTAGTACACCATCTCGGCGACTTCCGGCGCGAGGCGGTCGCGGAGGTGCATCAGGTCGCGGTCCATCGTCAGTTGCTCGACGACCCGGTGAGCGTGATACAGGATCGTCATGCCGGGAGCCTGGTGTACGCCGCGGCTCTTTATGCCGACGAAGCGGTTCTCGACCATGTCGATGATGCCGACTCCGTGCCGCCCGCCGATCGTGTTGAGTTCCTTGACCATCTCCAGCGCGGTCTGCGAGTCGCGGAGCGACGTCGCCTACGGTCTGGCGTTGGCCGTTCAAACTGACCGGCACGCCCGGTCTGAGGTCTCTTCGCCGTGGCCTGATCTTCCTCACCGACTTCGCCGTCGAAACGCGGTATCCCGGCGAAAGCGCGAACAAGCGACAGTCCGAAGCTGCCATGCGCTGGACAATCAAAGTCCGAGCGGTCGTGCGGAATTTGTTGGGATTGCCAACGCCACATCAGCGATGAAGCGGGGAAGCTCGAAGAGCTGACGACCAAGGGCATCGAGCTGGTCGAATTCGACATGTGCGTCGCGCCGATGGCCGCTCCCGACAAGCCGGAGACGATCACGATCGACTTCGAGTCCGGATGATGCGGCAGCAGCAGCGACAGCAAGTCCTCCAGGTGATGAGTTCGCGGGATCGTGCTGCCGAGTTCCTCGAGCAGAGCTTTCAAATACTTCTCCGCACATTGCTGGCAGTGAAAGCACCGCGCGTCATGCACGGGAGGTCGCGCGTCGTGTAGCGATTCGGCGACCTGGAAGTCGGCTTCGGCTTTGGCCACCCATTCCTTGGTCAGCTTTTTCATACAGCACGATCCCTTTCGACACGACTTCTTTCAAAAACGAATCACCCTCGGCCAGCCGCCATGCCATGTTGCGAGGCGTGCGCACCAGCAGTTGCAACGGGAAAGGCGGTTGGAGTTCAACATGAATCTTGGCCGCTTGATCCAGTTGGTTTCGCGCCGGCATGATCACGAGAATGTCCACGTCGCTGTCCGCGTGCGGTTGGCCAGAAGCCTGTGAACCAAACAGGATGATTCGATCCGGCTGGAATTTTTCCGCCACTCGGCGAGCAAATTCACGAATGACCCGCATCGGCACGTTGGCCCCTCGATACCACGCAGTCGGTGCCTGTGAGCGATTGCCTGTTTTCATATTCGATTCTCCAACCGGCGCCAGTCGAGCACATTGACGTGGCAGCGGCAAGTGGATCGTACTGTGAACGTCGGAAACGAGTCAAAGTTTGCGGGTCTGTTGGTGGGACCAACTTGAAACCATTGCTCGGATTGAGGGTGCACCTCGGTGTGACGAATGGGGGTGTCGCGCAGCGAAACTGAAACGATTCAGTCGTCGCTCCGAGCCTGTGAATCTTTCGAGCCGCGACCGTCAGGGAGTGTGACGGACAAGGACTTATGACC
>JAYVSP010000974.1:0-5729 GCA_043775215.1 Planctomyces sp.
TTCAAAAATTGTCTTCAGAAGTGGGGGATGTCCGGGGGCTGACGCCGGCTAGAGCCTTGCCGCTCACAACCCGTGATTTAAGTCTTGAAGACGCACTAGACTCGCGCAGGATCAGTTCGCGCAATTCGGCCGCGATGAAGAACGAGCCGGTGACGCAGATCAAATCATGCGGCCCGGCAATGCGGCGCGCGAGCTGCCATGCTTCGGCGGGCGTGGCCGTCATGTGGCAAGGGATATTGCTGATCGACTGAATCAGCCGCACGAGTTGCTCCGGCGGAACGGATCGCGGGTTGTTGAGGTATTTCGTGAGGCAGATGCTGTCAAAGCGAGGCAGCAATTGCCGCAGGATGCCGATGACGTCCTTGTCCTTCGTCGCCGCAAAGATCAGCACGCGCCGCGAGAACTCGCCGGACGGCCTGCGGCTCGGAAACATTCCATCGAGCGTGCGGCCCAGCGCGGACGCGGACTCCCAGTTGTGAGCCGCGTCGACGATCACTGTCGGCCGGCGGCAGACCACTTCGATCCGCATCGGCCAGCGAACGTTACTCAAGCCGCTTCTCGCCGCGGCGGGCGACACGACCCAGCCAGCGGCATCCAGCCGATCGATCGTCGCCAGCGCGACTGCTGCGTTGTGAGCCTGATGTTCGCCGACCAGAGTCAGTGGCATGTCAGACCACGTCCGCGACGGCGTCGTGACGTCCACCATGCCGTGGAAGAGGTTTTCAATTTGCTGCTCAAATGCCTCGTTCACACGCAGAGTGCTGGAAGCAGAGCCCGCGAGATCGTTCGCTTCAGAAACAGCTCGATAGTCATATGAAAACTCGCGGCCGAGCTGCCAACAGTCGGCGTTCTGCGTTCGGCATGTTTCCGCGATCACCGCCAGAGCCTCATCGCCACACACGCCGCTGATGACCGGAACGTTCGGCTTGATGATCCCCGCTTTCTCGCCCGCGATCTGCGACAGGCTGTTGCCCAGGATTTGTGTGTGATCGCGGCTGATCGTCGTCAGCACACAGGCAATCGGCGAGCACACATTCGTAGAATCCAATCGCCCGCCGAGACCGACTTCCAACACGACGATCTGTGCTCGCTGTTGCAGAAAGAACAGCCATGCCAGTGCGGTCGTGATCTCGAAGAACGTCGGACTGAACGGCTGCGAATCGGACTCGCACTGGCGGACGGCGGGCTGCACACGCTGGACCAGTTCAATCATCTGGTCGGCAGTCGGGCGTGCTCCGGCGACTTGCATCCGTTCTTCGAAAGCATCTACGTGCGGCGAAGTGTACAGCCCGATTCGATAACCGGCGGCCGTCAGCATCTCGGCCAGCATGATGGCGGTCGAGCCTTTGCCCTTCGTTCCCGCAATATGAATACAGGGCAACTGGGTGTGAGGATTGTCGAGCAACTCCAGCAAACGCCCCATGCGGCCGAGCTTGAAATCCTGCGTGCCGCCAGCGGGCGTACGCTCGAAGTTGACACGATCGAATAGGAATTCGAGTGCCTGTTCGTAGGTCTGCACAAGTTCGGGCATGAAGGAGGACTCGTTGATTTCAAAACATAGAGTAGGCGGCTCGCCTGCTCGATTTTGAGCCGACAATCACAGGCGGGCCGCCTGTACCACGGATTTAGGACTCGTGCAGAAACAATTTGGTGATTTGGTGCCGCGCCCTGACGGGCGCGGCTCCGGAATTAGTTTCTGCATGCGTTCTTTGTTGATTGTCGAACGAAAGCTCTAATGGGTGCAACTCGGATTGCAGCGGTTTCACTGCGATGACCTGCCGTGCAATGACTGCGATCCCGGTTCTCGCGGTTCGGTGAGGACGCGGTTGAAATCGTCGAACCCCGGCGTTTCTCGACGTTTTAGAGAATTTGGCCAGACGCCCGGCAATTGGCATCCCATTTGTTTGGCGTGTCGTTGCCGCCTGATCAGAACGCCGTGGCCGTGCGTCAGCCATGCTCGATCAGCGGCACCAAGGCGTCAAGCAAAGGACCTCTCACAATGTCGAGCGAAACAAAAAAACGATCGGCGGCCGAATGGTTCTTGGAAAGCTTCTTCCAGGAACGAAACATCAAGTGGATGCTGGCTCTGGGTGTGATGATCGTGTTCGGCTCATCGCTGATGCTGGTCACGAAGCAGTGGGATCAGTGGGAACCGTTGCTGAAAGCTCTGACCGTCGTCGGGTATTCCGCGGCTGTGTTCGCTTGCGGGGAGCTGTGCTTTTGCCGGCTCGGCCTGCACAACACCGGCACCGTCATGCGAACGCTGACGTTGTTGCTGTTGCCGCTGAGCTTCATCGCGATCAATCGCCTGGGACAATTGGGTAGTGAGCCAGCGGCGGTCAGTTGGCTGGTTCGTGGCGAGCAGGTGGGACTGTTACTTCTGGACGCGGTGCTGACCCTCTTCGCATCGCGACGTATCTTCACACAGTTCTTACGCGGTTCGCAGCCGACGTTGGTGGCGAGCTACGTCACGCTGGCCGTGGCTGGAGGTGTGTTGTCGCCGAGTTTCGTGGCGGGCGTTGAACCGATTGTGGCGTTGCTGTTGTGGGCTGTCTTCTCGGCCGGCACGATCAAGACGGCGCGGCAAGTCTTCTGGTTGGCCGAAGAACACAAGCTGCCGCGCGTCTGTGGCTTTCTGCCGGTGATGCTGCTCGGCGCACAGTTCTTGACGTTGTTTGTGCTGACGTGCGCCGGGCACATCACTCTGCCCTGGCTCGGTCTCGGTTGCGTGCTGACTGCGGTGCCGGTGCTGTTGACGACCGATGCGATCGCGAAGGTCTTTCAGCAACGGACGGGCAATCTGGTTCGGCCGTTGCCGTGGAGCATCGTTTTGCCATTGTTCGTGGGCCTGGTGCTGAGCGTAGTCGGCGTGGGCATGGCCTCGATTGGATTTCCGTTCACTATGGCATTGGCACCCTCGGCGGGGTTGGCGGCGATGATGATGTTGGTGACCGCGCGACGCACCGGCCATCCAGCATTCGTGTGGGCGGGACTGTTGGGAGCGGCGATCGCGTATCAGTCGCTGCCCGCTTTCTTCCAGGAGACCGCTCGTTTCGCCGTCAGCTCCGCCGCATCGGCCGTTCACGAACATCGCTTACCGGTGGCATTCTACGGATTGACGTGGCTGCCGTTGATTCTTGCGACGACGTACGTCTCCGTGCGAGCGGCTCGGCGCGATGATCGCCTGATCGCCGGCCCGGCACGTCGGTTCACAATGATCGTCGCGACGTTGCTGTTCGCCCTCTGCTTCTCGCATCCGAAGGCGATCTTCCCGGTATCGGCGGTGATGACGGCAACGTTCGGATTGCAAGCAGTTTTGTTCCGCGAACGTCGCCTACTGATCGGCTCCGCTGCTGCGTGGATCGGTCTCTGCATCGGCAGTCAAACGTTCTTAAATCTTGTTTGCGGCCTGCCGATTTCGGTCGACGTGCATCAGCTTCTGATGACGGCCGGAGCAGCACTGCTGTTGAGCATCGGTTCGTGGCTGGATCGCCGTAGTTTGGCTCTCCAGAGCCAAGCTTCGGATCGGCCGATCTTCGGAATTGCAAGCTTGTTGTTGTCTGTTGGTGTTGCCGCGTACTGGCTGATGGTCGCGACGCTGTTGCCTGAAGTGTCTGTGGGACTGGTGACCGGCATTTCGTTGGCCGGGTTGTTGCTGGCTCAAGCGTGGAAGTGGCCCGCTCGCGGAATTGGCGAGTTGGCGTGGAGTTTCGTGTTGGCGGCTGTCGTGAAGAGTTCGATGGCATGGCCGAATCATTCGGACGCGCTGTTGTCATACGTCTGGACGCTGACACCGCTGGCGCTGTGGATCGGCAGCCGGTTGCTGGAACGGGGCGACTCACGTTTGGCAGTGGCGTTGGCCCGGCCGGGTGTGCGAATCAGCCTGATCGCGCTGCTGCTGATGACGGTGCTCGATCAGGCTGGATTCTTCCTGTCGCAAATTAGGTTAACGACGACATCGACTCTGTGGTTGCCGGCGCTGTTGTTGACCGCGTGGCCGTTCGATGCGGCTCGGCGAACAGGTTCAATCGTGTTGGCGACGTTGAGCAGTTTGAACGTCATGGTCTTTGCGGCTTCAGTACTGATCGGACTGGGAGCCGAGCAATTCATACCGGCCGCATGGGCGATACTGGCGGCGATTGGCGTTGTTGCCACGCAAGTGAGCGGCACGGCGCTAGCCGCCGGTCTTTTGCCGGTGACATCTATGCATACGACACCGGTGGCTAGCGCCGTTCCGCTCAAGGTAAGCGCTATTGGGCCAACGCCGGTTGCGATCCGTCAGACTTCGTTGGTCATTCTGATGCTGACTTCCGTGTTGACGCTGCTGTCGTTCGGAATGCCGATGCGATTGGCGGGGTTGATCGCGGTCGCCGGGTTGGTAGTCGATACCACTTTACGGAAGAACCGCGATGTCCGTTGGATCGCGTTCGCCATCGGACACTGGCAAGTGGCGGCATTTGTCGCGAAGTGTTTTGCTCCGGGACTCGGCGGTATCGGCGACGTGTTGAGTGCGGCATTCGGTCTCACGGTGCTGCCGGTCGCGTTGACACTGGCGGCAGGTGTGAGCGTTTTGCGGTTGCGACGTGAAGACAATGCACGCGAGTTGCTCGACGTTCATTGCTTCGGAGCGTTCTTGGGCACCGCATATTGTTTGATGGCGGGCCTGTTCTTGTTGTCAACACAAATGACATTTGGTCAAGTTGCCGCCGCGATTGCGACATTCGCTTTACTGGTCGTCAGCGAGTTCATCCTGGCTGTACGACGCCAAAAAGTGAACGGTGTGTGGATGACTCAAGCGTTGATTGGAGCAGCGGTCGCTTGGCTGTTCCTGGCGGGAGTCATCACGATCGGTCATGGCTGGTCGATGTTCGTCTGCCTGGGTGCGGCGGTTGTGTGGCTGGTCGCGTCGAAGATGTGTGCTCGCAACCCGAAGACCCAGTTCGCGGTCGAGGCATTGCAGATTCCGGCCAATATGCTGCCGCTGGCGACTGTGGCTATCGGGATCGTTCGGCACATTACCGTTGGCGATTCGCAACTGGGAATGAACAGTCTGGCGCTGTTGTTGGCATCGGCATTTTATTTCTGGCAAGGACTGGAATCCGACAACGGCGACAACCCTCGCACTCGCCGCGACCGATTCGTCGTGTCGGCGATCATTTTGAACATCGCTTCGGCACTGCTGTGGCGAGACCTGGACTTATCCGATCCGCAGTTCTTCATGATCCCGGCCGGCCTGTCGATCCTCGGATTGGTCGAACTACTCAAGCGTGAGATTCCCGAAAGCTACCGCGACCCGCTGCGATACGCCGGCGCGCTGACGATTCTCGTCTCGCCGACATTCCACATCATCAGCGGATGCTGGCTGCACTTGATTTCGCTGATGGTCTGCTCGGTGCTGATCGCGTTGCTGGCGATTGGCCTGCGTCTGCGAGCGTTGATGTATTCCGGCACCGCATTCCTGATCGCCGACCTGTTCGCGATGGTCATTCGCGGCAGCGTCGATCATCCGAACTTGCTGTGGCTGGCGGGCCTGGCGATTGGTGCATCCGTCATCACGCTGGGAGCCATCTGCGAAAACCACCGCGAACGCCTGCTGACTCGCCTACGAGTCATGACGGCCGAACTGCAATCGTGGAAGTAACCCGAAGCGTGAGTTTTGAAGTTGCGCAGTCTTGTTTTTCGCCCCAAAGGGGTGCAACTCGATAGCCCAGGGCGAAGCCCTGGGTGAC